>NZ_JALMFY010000007.1:0-239 GCF_050447485.1 Campylobacter concisus | reverse complement strand
GCAAATCCTCTGCCATGTTCTCCAGCTCTAGCTGCTTCTATTGCAGCATTAAGAGCTAGAAGGTTTGTTTGATCTGCTATATCTCTAATGATAGTTATGATGTTTTTAATTTCATCACTTTGTCTTATAACATCAGCTGTCTTTTGAGAGATGGCATTCATTGAGCTACTCATTTGCTCAACTGCTGCTGCGCTTTCTTGTAAGCTATTTGCTTGAGTATTTGCTGAGCTTGCTACTTT
>NZ_JALMFY010000006.1:0-272 GCF_050447485.1 Campylobacter concisus | reverse complement strand
CGTCGTGGCTGATGAAGTTAGAAAACTAGCTGAACGTACTCAAAAATCTCTAGGTGAGATAGAAGCAAATACAAATGTATTAGCTCAATCAATAAATGAGATGAGTGAATCTATAAGAGAGCAAAGCGAAGGCATAAATATGATAAATGAATCAGTTGCTCAAATAGATCACCTAACAAAAGAAAACGTTGTAATTGCTAATGAAGCAAATGAAGTAACATCTGAAGTAGATGAGATGGCTAAAGCTATTGTTGAAGAGGTTAGGAAGAAGA
>NZ_JALMFY010000005.1:0-285 GCF_050447485.1 Campylobacter concisus | reverse complement strand
TGATACTGAGCTAGCTAGTAGTTTTGCTTTTTCTTCTAGGGTTTGGGCTTTAGCTAGGTTGTCACTTAACATTTTAGATATCTCAATACCTAGTGAGTTTATACCACTTGCTATCTTACCATCATCATCAAGTCTTTTTGTAAAGTCTTGGTTTTTATAGGTGTTTAGTAGATCAAGTACATCTTTGCCATTACTTGAGATTGCATTTTTAAGAGCAAGTTGTAGATCTTTAAATGTGCTTTTTAGTTGATTTAGAGCTGGGTTATTAGTGTCAGCTTCTAAGCT
>NZ_JALMFY010000004.1:0-688 GCF_050447485.1 Campylobacter concisus | reverse complement strand
CGCAACAGCTGAAGTCATAGGCACTGATGACGCTAGAAAAAAAGCTGAAAAGCTTGCTAATAAAATCCATGATAACTCTGAGTTTGTAACAGCAAGAACAAAAAACATCCCTGACGCTAAACGTCCAAAAGTACTTCACCTTCTTGGCGGAGCGAATTTGCTAAAAGTTGATGGCACAAACACTATCCAAAACACTTGGATCAAGCTAGGTGGCGGTGTAAATGCTATCAATACCGAGGGTTCAATGATCGAAGTTAGCGCTGAAGAGATCATCAATGCAAATCCTGATATCATCATCGTTGGCGGCAATGACACAGATGCACAGATCAAAAAGATAAAAGAGCACCCTGCATTCTCTGGCTCAAACGCTGTTAAAAACGGCAAAATTTACGGCAACCCAAAAGGTGTATTTAGCTGGGATAGATATGGCGCTGAAAACGTGCTTCAAATTTTATGGGCAGCAAAGACTATCCAACCCGATCTATTTAAAGATGTCGATATGAAAGTAAAAACAAAAGAGTTTTATAAAGAGTTCTTAAATCACGATCTTAGCGATACAGAGTACGGCTATATCTTAAAAGGCCTAAATCCAGACGGTAGCAGCAAGTAAGATATGAAAAACGCAAATTTTTCAATAGTTGTTATATTTTTAGCTCTACTAACGCTTGTTTGCGCCTTTGTCGCACTT
>NZ_JALMFY010000003.1:0-688 GCF_050447485.1 Campylobacter concisus | reverse complement strand
CAGTGCGACAAAGGCGCAAGCAATAGTAAGCAGGGCTAAAAAGATAACAACTATTGAAAAATTTGCGTTTTTCATATCTTACTTACTGCTACCATCTGGATTTAGGCCTTTTAAGATATAGCCATACTCTGTGTCGGTAAGCTCGTGACCTAAAAACTCTTTATAAAACTCTTTTGTTTTTACTTTCATATCGACATCTTTAAATAGATCTGGTTGGATAGTTTTTGCTGCCCATAAAATTTGAAGCACGTTTTCAGCACCATATCTATCCCAGCTAAATACACCTTTTGGGTTGCCGTAAATTTTGCCGTTTTTAACAGCGTTTGAGCCAGAGAATGCAGGGTGCTCTTTTATCTTTTTGATCTGTGCGTCTGTGTCATTACCACCAACGATGATGATATCAGGGTTTGCATTGATGATCTCTTCAGCGCTAACTTCGATCATTGAGCCCTCAGTATTGATAGCATTTACACCGCCACCTAGCTTGATCCAAGTGTTTTGGATGGTGTTTGTACCATCAATTTTTAGCAAATTTGCACCACCAAGAAGGTGAAGTACTTTTGGACGTTTAGCATCAGGGATGCTTTTTGTCCTTGCTGTTACAAACTCAGAGTTATCGTGGATTTTATTAGCAAGTTTTTCAGCTTTTTTTCTAGCATCATCAGTGCCTATGACTTCAGCTGTTGCA
>NZ_JALMFY010000002.1:0-104887 GCF_050447485.1 Campylobacter concisus | reverse complement strand
TAGATGCTTTTCTCCATATCTGGATAGTCTCTAAAGATCAAATTTACCGCGCTAAAGCCATTTTTGATAAGTTCATCTTGAAAATTTTTGTTATACACTATGATAACGTCAGGTGCAAGTTTAACAAGCTCTTCGATCTGAAGGTCTTTGCCATTTAGTGCAGCTGGTAAATTTTTAAGTCTTGGATAGACGTGCTCAAACCACTTGTTGTTTTTGATCAGATCAGTTGTGGCTACAACCTTATCCATACCGCCAAGTGCTAGGATGATCTCGTTGTTTGCATTCCACAGTGCTGCGATCTTCTCAACCTTCTCAGGCACGCTTACTTTGACACCTTTCATATCTGTGATGCTTCTAGCAGACTCAGCTGCGCTTAGGCTAAGAGCTGTAAAAAGCGAAGCAACAAGGCCTATTTTAGCCACTTTGTGCATGAAATTCATTTGCATATTTTTTCCTTTTTTCGTGTGAAATAGTTTGGTTGGTATATTACTGCTATTTACATTAATGTTATGTAAAATTTGCATGTTCATTGTGAAAAAATTGCATGTTTTGTAAATTCATATAAAGTTAATAGGATAAATATTCTCTTTTTATTGACATATATCATTAGTCACTATTTTGAAATGAGATAAACTTTCTCCTAAATTTTAAAAAAGGAGAATTGATGCGTGAATACAAGAGATACTGGCTCGCACTTGTTGCTGTGCTGGTAGTTTGCTTTAGTATTTTAGGCTACTACGGCGTTGAGGTTTATAGAAATTCGCCTCCAGTTGTAAATTTCACTGACGAAAATGGCAAGGTCGTGATCGATAAAGAGAGTATCTACAAAGGTCAAGAAGCTTGGCAAAGCATAGGCGGTATGCAAGTTGGCTCTGTTTGGGGGCACGGGGCATATCAAGCGCCTGATTGGAGTGCGGACTGGCTTCACAAAGAGCTAGTTGCCTTTTTAGAGATCAAGGCTGATGAAATTTATCATCTAAAATACACCGATCTAAACGACGAGCAAAAGGCAAATTTAAAGGTTTTGCTTAAAAAAGAGTATAGAGAAAATAGCGTAAAGGACGATAAATTTGTGCTAAGCGCCGATAGGCTAAAGGCGATAAGTCAAGTAGCTAGCGAGTATGCTGCTCTTTTTGGAGATGATCCGAAGTTTAAATCTTTAAGAGAAGCTTATGCGATGAAAGAAAACACGCTCCCAGGTGCAAGCGACAGAGCTGATCTAAATAACTTCTTCTTCTGGTCGGCCTGGGCGACAGCGACAAACAGACCTGGCAGCGAGGCAACCTACACAAACAACTGGCCGCACGAACCACTAATCGATAACGTGCCAACAAGCGAAAATATCTTTTGGTCGATTGCAAGCGTCGTGATACTTCTAACAGGAGTTGGACTTCTTGTTTGGTTTAGCTCATTTTACGGCAAAAAAGATGATGAAAAGCTTGAGCCTATCAGCGAAGATCCGCTTAAAAAGCTAAATTTAACACCATCACAAAAGGCACTTAAAAAGTATCTCTTTGTCACATTAGCTCTATTTGCGTTTCAAATTTTAATAGGCGGCTTTACAGCTCACTACACAGTCGAAGGACAAGAATTTTATGGCATAAATTTATCAGCCTACATTCCTTATTCGCTTGCTAGAACGTGGCATATACAAGCTAGTATCTTCTGGATAGCGACTGGATTTTTGGCAGCCGGATTATTTTTAGCCCCTATCATAAATGGCGGCAAGGATCCAAAATTTCAAAAGCTTGGCGTTGATCTGCTCTTTTACGCGCTACTTTTCCTTGTAGTTGGCAGTTTTGTGGGTGAATATTTAGCTATCGCAAACATCATGCCTATAAATTTAAGCTTCTGGCTTGGACATCAAGGATATGAATATATCGATCTTGGACGAGTTTGGCAGATCATTTTGTTTGTTGGTCTTGTCATCTGGATGCTTCTGCTTCTTCGTGGATTTGCAGGCGGGTTTAAAAACAAAGGCGATAAAAATTTACTTGCTATCTTTGCTATGTCAGCGGTTGCGGTTGGCTTGTTTTACGGAGCAGGACTATTTTATGGTCAAAGAAGCCCGCTTCCAGTGATGGAGTACTGGCGCTGGTGGGTTGTACACCTTTGGGTTGAGGGCTTTTTTGAGGTATTTGCGACAGCATCACTTGCCTTTGTCTTTGTTTCTTTGGGCCTTGTCTCAAAAAGATTTGCGACATTTTCAACGCTTGCAAGTGCGTCACTCTTTATGGTAGGTGGGATCCCAGGCACCTTCCATCACCTCTACTTTGCAGGCACTACAACGCCTATAATGGCTGTTGGTGCAAGCTTTTCAGCGCTTGAGGTCGTGCCTTTGGTCTTGCTTGGAGCTGAGGCATATGAACACTACAAACTTCAGTTCGCTCAAAGCTGGGCTAAAACGCTTAAGTGGCCACTTTACTGCTTCATCGCAGTTGCCTTTTGGAATATGCTAGGTGCTGGTGTCTTTGGATTTTTGATAAATCCTCCAATTTCACTATTTTACATCCAAGGACTAAATACAACGCCAGTTCACGGACACGCGGCACTATTTGGTGTTTATGGATTTTTGGCACTTGGCTTTGTTTGGCTTGTGGCTACTTATTTATTTAAAGGGCAAGAATTTGATGAAAATCTGATGAAAGTTGGCTTTTGGGGACTAAATGCGGGACTTATGCTAATGATCGTGCTTTCACTACTTCCAATAGGAATTTATCAAGCATTTGCAAGCTTGGAGCAGGGCATGTGGTATGCAAGAAGTGCTGAGCTTTTACAGCAGTCGCACTTGCAAAATTTAAGATGGTTAAGGATGCTTGGCGATACGATTTTAATAATCGGCGGCATCTGCTTCTTTGCTCAGCTTTTAAAATTTATGCTTAATAAAAAGGCTTAAATTTATGGGGGCGCTTTGCCCCTTTATTTAAGCTATCTTTTCATAAAATAGCGCAAATTTAAAGGATAGAAATGATGACATTTTTAAAGAGAATTTGCGTTACATTTGTTGTGCTTTTGCACCTGTTTTTGGCGTTTTTAGTTGATTTTTCATTTCCACACTACGCAAGCGTGCAGATAACTGGCGGCGACGTAAAACGCATGGATAAAGATGGCATAATAGACGCTAAAAACCCAGCCGACGGCCCTGTAAGAGATGTCTATTTTATCTACACAAAAGATGCGAAAAACGCTGAAAAAGTTATGGCTTATAGAAACGAAGATACGGCGTGGGGCTTTCCATTTTATTTTAAATTTAACTCAGCCGACATCCAAGCCAAGGCTCAAGGCTTTACAAATAGCGATAAAAACGTCACTATCAAATACTATGGATATAGAATTTCTATGCTAAACGAGTTTAGAAACGCGATCTCGATAAAAGATAGCGGCACAAATACCAGCTGGCCTATCGCTAGCTACGTGCTTTACTTCATTTTATTTATCTCGCTTGTTATCTGGATAAGAAAGATAAATAAGGCTTTTGCGCCAAAAGTTGAAAATTTAGAGACAAAAAAAGAGGCTGTATAAAACAGGGGCTTTATCAGCCCTTTTTGTTTATTAGATCAATGAGTCTAACGTCCTCGCTTCTTACGATTAGGCTCTTTGGCAAGTTAAATTTAGCTATCACCTCGCACTCTTTCTCTCTCATCTGCCCATCATCTTTTTCATGATCGAAGCCTAAGATATGCAGCAAGCCATGTGTGAAAAGTAGCGCAGTTTCGGCATCTTCGCTGTGATTTAGCTCGGCTGCTTTTTCTTTTACCATATCTTTGTTTATGACTATTGAGCCAAGTGGGGCGTGTATGACAAGCTCAAGGGGGAAGCTTAAGACGTCAGTGGTTTTATCTATGCCGCGCTCGGATCTATTTAGCTCTCTCATCTCATCTTTATTGATAAAAACTAACTCAACTTCACCTGGCGTTAGATATGAGCAAATTTGATCTAAAATTTCAGGATAACTCTCTTCGCAAAGTATCATTTTTGGCTTGTCCTTAGTAAATTTTTGTATAATTTTAGCAAATTTAAAGGGCAAAATATGAAAAAAGCAGTTTGTATAATGAGCGGCGGTATGGATAGCACGCTTTGCGCTGTGATGGCAAAAAGGGCTGGATATGATGTGGTCGCACTTCATTTTGACTATGGCCAAAGGACGATGAGGCGAGAGAAGCGCGCTTTTGACGAGATATGTGAGCAACTGGGTGTGGTTAAAAAGATAAACCTTGATGTTGGCTTCATCGCTCAAATAGGCGGAAACTCGCTAACGGATAAGAGCCTGCAGATAAGAAAAGATGGCGTTAGCAAGGATGTGCCAAACACCTACGTGCCGTTTAGAAATGGCGTATTTATCTCAATCGCTGCCGCGCTTGCCGAAAAAGAGTGGGCACAGGCGATCTACATAGGCGTGGTCGAGGAGGATAGCTCGGGGTATCCTGACTGCAAAGAGAGCTTTATAAAAAGCATAAATGAGGCGATAAATTTAGGCACTTCGGCTGATTTTTCTTGCGAGATCATAACGCCGCTTGTAAATTTAAGCAAGGCTGATATCGTCTCAAAGTCGCTTGAGCTTGGCTCGCCAATAGAGCTAACATGGAGCTGCTACGAGAGCGAGGACGAGGCGTGCGGGCTTTGTGATAGCTGCAGGCTAAGGCTAAATGGCTTTAAAAAAGCAAACGCCGTTGATAAAATCCCTTATAAAAAGTGAAATTTGCCTTGAAATTTAAAAGCTAGCTACTATAAATTTAGCAGCTAGCCTAAAATTTATTCTAAATTTAGTTCCCTTATCTGTTTTGCAAGCTTCTCTTTGTACTCAGCTAGAGAGCTTTTGATGATATTTGCATAGTCATTTTGATTTACCAAAAAGTACTCCTCTTTGCGTTTTACGACCGTGCTTAGCTCTTTGTTATTTACGCTTAAAATGGTGCTTATATCAGCGTTTAGACCAACTTTTACCGCACCAAGCGTCATATAAGTCCAAAGTTTTCTATCCTTGCATTGACGCTTATCGTATCCTTGTCTATCTCGTTTTCGTTTTTTATGACCAAAAAGCCGTTGCTTCTAAAGGCGTCTTCTATGCGCGCCATTACTATGCTAGTTGTCCTTTGTTTATTTTCTAAAATGACGTTCCACAGCCCTTTGCCATAGCCGTTTCTGGTTCTACCGATGTATTTTTGCTTCTCCTTTGCGCTAACTTCATTTACATTGTGCTTATATAAAGATGGAGTGCTGGCTTGTTTTGGGTTGTTTTCAAAGGCTCTCACATCCTTGACGCTTTCGATGTAAATTTTTGTCTTTTTGCTAATGCTTGAAGGTGCTTGTTCATCTGGTAAGCTCACAAATATCCCCTTTGGAGCGCAGCCACAAAGCATAAAAGCGGCAAATACCACTAGTAATAAATTTTTCATTTTCATACTTTTAAATAAATTTCAAATGTAAATCGTTTTTTTGTAAATTTTATTAACTCTTTGTGCTAAATTTCAAATTTATATTTTGATATCCATAATCATAAAACCTTAAATTTAACAACTAAAATTTAAATTTAACTTTTCTTGACTGCTATCAACCAAAATGGCTAGCCACCTAGGATAAAATCCGCTTAAATTTTTAAATTTACAAGGAGAGACGATGAAAGATATGAAGATGTTTTGCCATCAGTGCGAGATGAGCGCTGAGGATGGATGTGGTGCAAAGGGCCAGCCTATGGGCACCTGTGGCAAGAGCGACACGCTAGCGCTTTTGCAAGATACGATGGTTTTTGGCTTAAAAGGCCTTAGTGCATACCGCCACCACGCGCACGAGCTTGGCGCTGATACTAGCAACGTTGATCGCGTTATGGCTGATACGCTTTATTTTACGCTTACAAACTCAAATTTCAACTTAGATGAGCACATCAAACAGCTTCTTGAAGTAGGCGGTGCTGGTGTTGAGGTGATGAACCTGCTAAGCGAGGCTCACACGGCTAAATTTGGCATCCCAACACCAGTTAGAGTGAGCCAAAACAAGGTTGAGGGCAAGGCGATTTTGGTAAGTGGCCACAACTTATACGCCCTAAAAGCGCTACTTGAGGCGACAAAGGATAAAGGCATCAACATCTACACTCACTCAGAGATGCTACCAGCTCATGGATACCCAGAACTACGCAAGTATAGCCACCTAAAAGGCAACGTCGGCAAGGCGTGGTTTGACCAAACTAAGCTATTTAACGAATTTAAAGGCGCGATACTAATGACAACAAACTGCATCGTGCCACTACGCTCAAACTGCACATACGCTGACAGGCTATTTGGCTACTCAATCGCTGGCACAAACGGCGTAAAACACATCGAAAACGACGACTTCACACCACTTATCGAGTGCGCTTTAGCTTGCGGCGACGTTAGCGGCTTTGATAGCGACGAGAGCCTAGTAACTGGCGGACATTACAAGACTATTTTAACTTTAGCCCCACAAATTTTAGACGCGATAAAGACTGGCAAGATCCGCAGATTTTTCGTGATCGCTGGCTGTGACGCGCCTGGCAAGGGACGTGAGTACTATAGAGAGCTAGCTGCTAGCCTTCCAAAAGACTGCGTCATACTTACTTCAAGCTGCGGTAAATTTAGATTTAACGACATCGACTTTGGCAACGTCCCAGGCACCGAGCTACCACGCTACATCGACCTTGGCCAGTGCAACGACAGCAACGGCGCAGTTAAAATAGCCCTTGCACTAAGCGAGGCAACAGGCATCGCAGTAAATGACTTGCCAGTCTCTATCGTGCTAATGTGGATGGAGCAAAAAGCGGTCATCATCTTGCTAGCGCTATTTAGCCTTGGTATCAAAAATATCAATGTAGGACCTAGCTTGCCTAAATTTTTCAATGAAGAGATCATAAATTTCTTAGTGGATAAATTTAACGTTAGACCAATTAGCGGCGACGCGCAAGCTGATCTAAAATACTTCTTAGGTGAGTAAAAAACTGCCAGGGCTTAGGCTCTGGCTCTAAATTTAAAAGAGTCCGCTTTGCTCTTTGCTTTGGCTAAGGCTATCAAGTAGTTCTTCTTTTTTGCAAAGCACAAGGGAGTAGACGAAATTTTGTAGCTTCTTTATCTCGTCTAAATTTTCATAAAAAATGGCGTTTTCAACCTTTAGTGTGCTATCTTTTGGCAGGCAAAATTTAAGCTCGCTTTCGCTGAAATTTCGCCTTAGAAATATGCTTTCAGTCAAAAATAGCTCCTCGTCTTCTTCAGCTATCACCGCTCTAAAACTGCTACCAAAACCAACTGGCTTAAAGTCTTTGTCGATAAAGACTGGGTCAAAGTGCGATGAAATTCTGCTCTCTGTCACTTTAAAGCCAATATTGTTTTTCTTAAGATAGCCAAGAAGTCCGCAAAACATCCCAGCAAAAACTCTAGGGATGGATAAATTTTGATAGTATTTGTCATCGTAAATGAGCGTTGTAAAAAAGATCGAGCTTGGATTTAGCACGCTTATGTTTGTGTCAGTCCAGGCTGTCTCGTAAAGTAGCGAGAGCCTTTGAAGTATCCTTGTATCGTCGCTAAAAAATGTGTCAAATAAATTTGCATGAAAAATTTTATAAAAAAGCTCGGTCAAATTTTCAGGTATGACGTGGGCGTTTTTTTCGAGGTGTGACTTCTCTAAAAGCGCTTTTATGAAGGGATTGACCGCGCAAAATTTGATATTTTTGTGGATCGCTTCAAAGCGCATGAGCTTGATGATAGCCGTTTGCAGGCTTGCTACCTTGATAAAAGCTATCTCATCGTCGCTTGGCGCGATCTCCTCTTCACTAATGATAGCGTAGGCGCCTTGCTTTATCGCAGGTGCGATCTGATCGCTTTGTGTGGCGATGAGAGCGTAGCCTCGTTTTATGTTTTTAGCCTCAAACGCGAAGCTAGTCACGCTTGAGATGCTTGGGTTGTTTAAAATTTGCCCATTTATTATGTGGGTTAAATTTTCTATCGTCATTTAGCCAACGATCGCGCCGTTTTTGACCTTGCCCTGCGTGCCAAGAAGCGTTAGCGAGCCGTCTGATGCGCTTAGGATCATGCCTTGTGAGACATATTTTTTCATCATTGTTCGCTCTTTTAAATTTGCTAAGACGCAAACTTGCTTGCCCACAAGCGAGCTAGGCTCGTAGTATTTGGCGATGCCTGATAAAATTTGACGTGGCTGCTCCTCGCCAAGATCTATCTTAAATTTAAGCAGCTTCTCACTGCCCTCAACTCTCTCACACTCGAGCACTTCGCCTACTTTTATCACTATTTTGGCAAAGTCATCGATACTAATGATACCTTCTTCTTTTTTCTCCTCTTTTGGCTCAGCTTTTGCCTCTACTTTTGCTTCTTCTTTTGACTCGCCAGCCTCGCCCATTAGCTCTTTTTCTATCCTTGGGAAAAGTGGCTCAGTAGCTTTTGCTACAAAATTTGAAATTTCATTTTTTAATACAAGGCTTTCATAAGAGGCCGTATCTATGCTAAAGCCAAGCGTATCAGCTATCTTGGCGCAAGTTTTTGGCATAGCTGGGCTAAGCAGTATCGCCACTTTTGCAAGTAAATTTGCGCAAAGTGCCACAAGTGCGTTTGCCTCGTCGCTTTTGCCAGCTTTTACAAGTGACCATGGCTCATACTTTGCAACGGCTGCGTTTGCAAGCGTTACGACCTTCCAAAGATCCTCTAAATAGCGGTTTGTCGCTAAATTTTCTAAATTTTTTATCGCCTCATCAAGATAGCCCTTCGCCTCATCAAGCTCGGCTTTGTGAAATTTGATCACATCTTTTGAGTCGATCTTATAGTCGCTATACTTTGCGCTCATGCCTACAATTCGGCTTAGCAAGTTGCCAAGTCCGTTGCCAAGCTCTGAGTTTATGCGCTCGATCAAGGCCTTTTGGCTGTAGTCGCCATCTTGTCCAAACGGCACCTCTCTAAGCAAAAAGTATCTGAAATTTTCAAGTCCATAAGCGTTTGCGACCTCCCTTGGGTTTATGACGTTGCCTTTGCTTTTGCTCATCTTTTCGCCATCTATCGTCCACCAGCCGTGCGCTGCGACGTGTTTTGGTAGTGGCAAGCCAAGGCTCATCAAAAATGCCGGCCAATAAACTGCGTGAAAACGCAAAATGTCCTTGCCGACGATGTGCGTCGTATGCGGCCAAAAGTCCATTCTAGCGTTATCTCTTGAGTATCCTAGCGTTGTTAAGTAGTTTATGAGTGCGTCAAGCCAAACGTACATAACGTGCTTGTCGTCATTTGCGCTCTTTGGTAGCTTTATGCCCCAGTCAAAGCTCGTTCTTGTCACTGAGAGGTCTTTTAATCCGCCTTTTACAAAGCTTACGACCTCGTTTTTCTTGCCCTTTGGGATGACGCAAAGCTCGTCATTTTCATACCATTTTAAAAGCGCGTCTTCATATTTTGAAAGCTTAAAAAAGTAGCTCTCTTCTTTGACTAAGGATGTCACGCGGCCGCAGTCTGGACAGCGGTTGTCCTCGAGCAGGTCTCTTTGGTTAAAAAATGTCTCGCAGCTAACGCAGTAAAAGCCCTCGTATTCGCCCTTGTAGATATCGCCGTTTGTTTGCATCTTTTCAAAGACATTTTGCACGGTTTGCTTGTGCTCTTCGTCGGTTGTCCTTATGAAGTGGTCGTAGCTTATCTCAAATTCATCCCAAAGCGATCTAAATTTCGCACTGATCTCATCAGCATACTCTTTTGGCGTCTTGCCTCTAGCGCGAGCTGCTTGCTCGATCTTTTGACCATGCTCGTCTGTGCCAGTCATAAAGTAGGTATCTTTGCCTTGCAAGCGGTTAAATCTAGCTAGTGTGTCAGCGATGATAGTCGTGTAGGCGTGGCCGATGTGTGGTACGTCATTTACATAGTATATCGGAGTAGTTATATAAGCTTTTTCTTTCATATTTTTCCTTTAAATTTAAAAATCAAATCCGCCGTCACTGCCGGTGTTGCCTTTTGACATCGAGTTGTAGCAGCTATTTACATACTCTATCCTCGTCTCGCAGTCAAAAAATGCCTCGCAGTTAAAACAGCTTTTACGCCCTTTTTGCTCTTGGCACTCTTGCATGATCTTAGCCTTTTGCTTTAGGGCTAGCTCGAATGCGTCAAGTGGCTCGTTTGCTTGTGCTTCTTGCATTATTTTTACTCGTAAAATTTATGCAAAAGAGAAATTTCATCACGCGAGCCAAAGAAGCATGGCGTTGTTTGGTGGATTTTTTCTATTTTTATATCAAAAAGTGTTTGGTTTTTGCCATCTGTCGTTGCGCCCTTTGCGTTTTCATATATAAAGGCAAATGGCAACACCTCAAAGACAACCCTTAGCTTGCCATTTGGATGATCGCTCGTTGCTGGGTAGCTAAAAAGACCGCCACCTTTTAGTAAAATTTGATGCAAGTCGCTCACCATCGCACCTGAATATCTTAGCCTGTAGCCCTCGTTAAATAGCTCGTTTATGAAGTTTCTATGAGTTTGGCTCCAGCCTTTTTGCGTAGCTCCTGTGGCGTTTAGCTTGCCTTTTTCTTTTAGCTCAAGCTCTTTTACAAATTTAAACTCGCCATCTTTGCCAAGCCTATAAAATTTAGGCAAAGCACCTTTTTTCTCGGCAATTACTAGCTCAAGTCTTGGACCATAGATGCTGTAAGCTGCGGCTATTAAATTCTCTGGTTTTACCTCGTTTTCATATATGCCAAAGATCGAGCCAACGGCGAAATTTACATCAACTAAGCTTGAGCCATCGAGTGGATCGTAAGCGATGATAAATTTAGCATTTTTGTTTATCTCAAGCTCATCCTCTTTCTCTTCGCTAATTAGTGCTTTTACGCAAGAAAGCTGCTTAAATTTAGCTGTGATGATCTCATCACTTTTGACGTCAAGCTTTAGCTGGGTGTCGCCTGTTGCGTTTTCGTGAGTTGTGTAGCCAAGATCGGCGTATTTTATGACCTCGCTTATCTCTTTTGCGATATCTTTAATGGTGTTAAAAATTTGGTTTAGTTCTTGCATTATACAGCCTTTGCATTTTTTATTATCCACGCACAAATGGCGTCTATATCGTCTAAATTTAGATTTGTGATCTCGTAGGGGATCTGCTTTTTATAAGTGGCGATCGCATCTGAAAAGCTAAGATAAGCTTCATCGATCTCGCCTCTAAAGACGCTTAGTCTTGGCAGTGGCAGCGTCTTTAGCCCCTCGACTAAGAGTATGTCAAACTCGCCGATCATCCTTATGACCTCGTCTATGCCTTGCGAGCTTTGTGAAAAATAAGTCGTTCTAGTCGGACTCATCACGACTACGTCAGCTCCTGCCTGAGAAAATTTAAAGCTATCTTTGCCTTCAACGTCAAATTTGGCCTTGTCGCCTGGGTCGTGCTTGACTACGACGACCTTTAGCCCATCATCTATAAATTTTTTTGCGACTTTTAAGATAAGTGTCGTTTTTCCGCTGTTTGAAGGGCCAGAAAAAGCAATGGCAAGTCTTTTCATAAGAGCCTTTTTAGTTAAAATTTCTTGCGATTATAGCTCATATTGGCTTTAAAATTTATGAGTGAAATTTAAAAAATAAAATGCTAAAATGCGAGAAAATTTAATGTTTTAAGAGTTTTTTATGAGAAAATTTACACTATTTTTTATATTTATTTTGATGATATTTGGTTGTGCTGATCAAAAAGTGATCGTGCATGAGCCACTAAAAAATGAGCTTTTAGCCTACACAAGCAAGAGCGAGATCATAGATGGCACAGATAGAACGCTCATAATCGCAACCTATCTAAATCCTATATATAACTCAAATTTAGACGAGAGTAAAGAGCACTTTTTAGTAGCCATAAACCCAAAAGAGCATGCGCAAAATTTAAATAATATAAAGGTAAATGGCGACTCAAATGCCACAAGTGCAAGGCTGCTTAGTGAAAATGACGAGATGCTTAAATTTGCTGGATTTTCTATGCCTTGGGCGGTTTATTATGAAGTGACCGCACCAAGTAAGCAAAGTGACGATCTCGCGCTTAGTTTCGAAATTTATCAGTCAAAGCCGGTTTTGTTAAATTTTCGAAAAGTTGCGAAATCTTTATACTGGAACCATTAAGCGCCCTATAGATCACGTAGTTTGCAAGCACCTTCTTGCCGTAGTTTCTAGTCTCTGCAACAGGGACTAGCTCGATCGATAAAAATGGCTCAAATTTCCCCTCTTTAAACATATCATCTCTTGTTATGACTTTTTTGGTAAAGCCGATACCGCCGTTATATGCGTATGCGGTAAAGAGTGGATGATAGAGAAATTTATCAAGGTAGTTTAGGTGGTGATTTGCAAATTTAAAGGCGACATCAGTTTTAAAAAGATCGTCCTGGTCAAAATTTGGGATTTTTAGCTCTTTTTTGCCAATCGCATTTGCAAGAAATGGCATAAACTGCATCATGCCAAGGGCGTATGAGGTAGAAACGACGCTTGGGATAAAGAGGCTCTCTTGCCTTGCAAGTGCGTAGATCATCGACTTTCGCTCAGTGCTGATGCCCTCAAGCTCTGGTGAGCTTGGCATCAAAAAGTACTGCTTCTCCCAGCCGTGCGCCTTTTGCATGAAGTATGCGTATGCACCGATGCTCTCGTTTGTGTAAAATTTCATCGCAAATTCGCTTGCTTGTGTGGCGTTCATATCCTTTGCAAGAGCTGCGGTTTTGTTCCATAAAAATGGATCGCTCACATCAAAATTTTCGATATTTTGCTTGCTAGGTCTTGGCACGATCACTTCAAGTGGCTCGCCACCTATCATATCTCTAGCATAAAGCGAGTAGATATTTGCATCTTTGCTAGCACTTAGCTCTTTTAAAAAGCTCTCATCGCCGCTTAGCTCATACTGCCAAAATGTGGCATTGTCCCTTTGCCAAGCCCTATCAAAGGTATTTTTAGCTCTTGTGAAAAAACTAAATGCAACGTCATTTTGACCAAGCAAGATGGCGTTTAGCCCAAGTGTAAATGCGTCGTTCTTCTCAGTGACAGCTGGATCTATGCCAAGTAAATTTCTTCTAAAGCTTTCATATTTTTTATTAAAGACTACATCGTTTAGTAAATTTGTAAAGCCCTTTTGCATGTAGAGCTTGTTCATAAAATTTGCTTCAAAATTTACGCTAAAAAGCGCACTTTTACTTTGCGGGCTTGAAGCGTTAAAAAGATCTAAAAAGCTCTTTGCATCGTTTGCATTTGCAAAGCTAAGAGCTGGGTTTGGCTCGTTTAAAGTGCGTAAAATTCTAGCTTTTTCTGGGTTTATGCTTGCAAGATTTGCCGCTAAAATTTCACGAGTTTTGCTATCAAGTTTTAGAGAAAAGCTCATCGTTGTTAGTAAATTTTGGCAAGCCAAGCTAGCAGTTGTGATGTTGCTTGCGTTTATGCCAGGGCACTTGCTAGGGGCTGCTTTGGGAGGTAAAATTTTATTGATTGATTTTTGAACTAAGCCACTTTTTCTAAAAACGTCGCGTGAAAGCTCTGCTATCTGCTCCTTTGTGTAGCTGCCCTCGTTTATAAGGCGGTTTATGTAGTAGTCTTTTGCAAGGCTTTTTGGCTCGTTTTTTAGCTCCTCGTAGGTGTAAATTTTAGCTAAAAGAGCAACGCAGGCTAAAGAGAGGATACTAAAGTGACGCAGCAAAAACAAATAAAAGCCTTATTAAAAATTGATCTATGAGTTGAAGTGCTAAAAGCACGATGAGTGGGGCAAAGTCGATACCGTTAAATTCTGTTTTGATGTAGCGTCTGATGAGGCTATAAACAGGATCAGTCAGCCTATAAAGTAGCTGCACGACTGGCGAGCTAGGATCAGGCTTGACCCAGCTAATGAGAGCGGCTGCGATGATGATCCAAGTATAGACCGTGATGATAAGGTGCAAAATGTTTGCGACCGCTGAAAATAGGGTGGAAAGTATCATTTTTGCTCCTAGATTAAAATTTTGCCTAGATCATCTTTAATGAGTGGATAGAGCTCGCTAAGCTCAGGGCCGTGAAGGTCGTTTGTAAGAAGCGCACGTAGCGGCATGAAAAAGTTTTTGCCTTTTAAATTTGTAGCACTCATAAGCTCTTTTTTAAACTCATCAAAACTCTCGCACGCTTTTAAATTACGAGCTGCTTTTTTGATGATCTCAAATTCGTTTTTATACTCATCTGGAGCTATTTTTGGTGAGTATATAGCCTCTACTTTTGCCTTTATCTCAGGCACTAGCGAGCTTTCTTGAGTGTAAAATTTAACTAGCTCAACCTTGCTATCATCCACGCCAAAGATCTCCTTTATGCGCTCTTTTGAAGCAAGCTTGATGTGTTCTCTATTTATCTGCTCAAGCTTTTTCACGTCAAATCTAGCAGGTGAGCGTGAAATTTTAGTTATATCAAACCACTTTACTGCCTCTTCGATCGTAAAAATTTCAGTTGGAGTTTTGTTGCCAAGAAGTATCAGATAGTTTGCGATCGCCTCAGGTAAAAATCCCTGCTCAAAGAGCCATTTTACGCTTGATTCGTTCTCGCGTTTGCTCATTTTTTTGCCCTCTATATTTAAAAGGATAGGCAAATGCGCATAGTTCATCTTGCCGGTGTAGCCAAGCCCCTCGCGTATGAGGTCTTGCTTTGGTGTGTTGCTCACGTGATCCTCGCCGCGTATGACAAAGGTCACGCCCTCAAGCATATCATCAACCGCGCAGGCGAAGTTATAAGTTGGAGTTTTGTCTGCTCTCATGATGACAAAGCTATCAACGGCGTCTGGCTCGAAGCTTAGCTCGCCTTTGATCGCGTCTGTAAAGCTCATCGTACGTGTTGGTTTTTTCATGCGGATGACAAATGGCTTCTCGCAGTTTAAAACTTCAGCGTCGCTTAGTCTCTCGCAGGTGCCGTCATATCTATATGCCACGCCTTGCTCTTTTGCTTTTTGTTTTTTTGCTTCGAGCTCTTCTTCGGTGCAAAAGCAGGCAAAGGCCTTTTTGTCGATGAGAAGCTTTGATGCAAGCTGTCTGTGGAATTTTAAATTTTCACTTTGGATGTAAATTTGCTCTGGTTTTATGCCAAATTTGCTCAAAATTTCTAAGATATCTTTCTCTTTTCCCTCGATATTTCGCTCTTTGTCAGTATCTTCTATGCGTAAAATAAAGCCACTTTTATCTTGCAAAGAACAAATATAGTTGAAAATAGCAGCACGTAAATTTCCTATGTGCATATCTCCTGTTGGAGAGGGTGCAAAACGATACATAAGCTCATTCCTTACGTTAAATTTGAAGTTTGGATTATAACACTAGCTTGATAAATTTAAAGTTATGTAATTTTAAATTTTTAGGCTAAGCAAAGCATATTTTTTATAAAATCCGCACGAAAATCTAACTATCATAGGAGAAAACAATGAGTTTTATAAGCGAATTTAAAGAATTTGCGATGCGCGGAAATGTCATAGATATGGCAGTTGGTGTTGTTATCGGTGGGGCATTTGGAAAGATTGTCTCATCACTAGTTGGCGATATTATCATGCCAGTAGTTGGCGCTATAACAGGCGGTGTAAATTTCACTGATCTTAAGCTAACACTAAAAGAAGCAGTAGAAGGCGCGCCAGCTGTTACGATAAACTATGGCTCATTTATACAAACAATGGTTGATTTCTTAATCATTGCGTTTTGTATTTTTTGCGTCATCAAAGCTTTAAATACACTTAAAAATAAACTACCAAAAGAAGAAGAGGCAGCTCCTGCAGAGCCTGAAACTCCAGCTGATATAGCAATTCTGACTGAGATCAGAGATCTTCTTAAAAAATAAATTTTTTAATCAAAAGGGAGAAAGCTCCCTTTGAAATCCGTTAAATTTTGTCCTATTTTTTATGCTAAAATGCTTTTTTATCTTAAAAGCGAGTAAAATATGATAGAACAAATCCCATTTTTTCAAGGTCTTGACGCAGAGGACCTAGCCAAACTTGAAGCAATCAGTGTTGTTAAAAAATACAAAAAAGGCGAGTTTTTATTTATAGAGGGTGAGGAGCCAAAGTGGCTTACATTTTTGATAACTGGCTCGGTTAAACTTTATAAAACTACGGCAAATGGTAAGGAAATTTTTATCCATCAGCTTGCACCTATGAATTTTGTAGCTGAAGTCGTAAATTTTGAAAATATCCCTTATCCTGCAAGCGCCATTTTTACTATCTCTGGTGAAGTTTTAAAGATAAATTATGAAAAATTTGAAGCACAATTTTTAACAAAGCCAGAAATTTGCATGAAATTTCTAAAATCAATGGCTCAAAAGATAAGAATAACTACAAATTTACTTCATCAAGAGCTCATCTTAAGCTCTGAAGAGAAGGTTGCTAGGTTTATTTTAGATCATGAAGATCTATTTAATGAACTAAAGCATACAAAAATTTCATCAATACTCAATATGACTCCAGAAACTTTTTCGAGAATTTTAAATAAATTTAAAACAAATGGTTTGGTCAAACTTGATGAGAAGAACCAAATTCTAGAAAAAAATGTAGGTGGGCTACAAGAAATTTATTCTTATTGAAAGTTAATATCAAATAAATATTTTCATTTACTTAAAGAAAAAATTTATATATTTTTGGATAGTATTCGTCTAAAATTTTCGTAAAAATTTACGATATATTGATAAATTCAGGAGGAAATTTTGGCTGAAGTTAAGAAGAAATTTTTTGTTTGGTCATCTGTGATAATAGGCATCGTAATCGGCCTTATTGCTTCTATGGGCATAGCTGATGCACTTCACGCGACTGGTAGCGGCTACATCTGTACCATTTGTCACACGATGGATCCTATGAATGCTGCATATCATGAAGATGTACACGGCGGCAATAACAAGCTTGGCATAAAAGCTGAATGCTCAGCCTGTCACCTAAATCATACAAGTGCCTATACCTATGTGCTTACAAAACTTAAAGTATCGATAAATGATGGCTATAAGACATTTTTTACAGATACAGACAAGATCGACTGGCGTAAAAAACGCGAGCATGCATCTCACTTTGTCTATGATAGTGGTTGTATGACTTGCCACTCAAATTTAAAAAATGTTATTCAAGCTGGTAAATCATTTTTGCCACATAGAGATTATTTCGTTCTTGGAAATCCTAATAAAAAATCATGTGTTGATTGTCATGAGCACGTTGGTCACAAAAATTTAGGACTACAAATCGATAAATTTGAAGCAATTAAAAAACAAGAAAACAATAAAACCAAGTAAGGAGGAGAGATGTTTAAAAAGTCGCTAATGTTATTAGCCTGTCTAATGTCTTTTGGCTTTGCCGCAAACATGGATGCAAATAAATCTGACGCTTTAAACCTTAATGTTGTAAAAAACATTAAAGTTGCTCACAAAATGTCAGACTTATCAAAAAGCTGTGTTGAGTGCCACGCTAAAGAGACACCCGGCATAGTTGCCGATTGGAAAAATAGTCGCCACGCTCACGTTGGCGTAAGTTGTATGGATTGCCACTCTGTAAATGCAGATAATCCTATGGCTTCAGTTAAGGTGCATCCAAAAGATTCTAACAACCACGTTTCAATGCTAGTTAGCCCAAAAACTTGTGCTAAGTGTCACGAAAATGAGGTTGAAGAATCTGTTAAGAGTGGTCACGCAAGAGGTGCTATGCAAATGTATGCTAACCCTGCGATGGTAAAACTAATGTATCACTATGAAGGTATGGATCATCCAGAATACAAAATGGCTCCAGACGCTACTGGTTGTACACAGTGCCACGGAACCGTCATCAAACTAGACGCTGATCACAAACCTACAAAAGAGACTTGGCCAAACTACGGTATAGGTAATGTTTATCCTGATGGTGGCGTAGGCGAATGTAAATCATGCCACAGCGCACACACATTTAGCATAGCTGAAGCTAGAAAACCAGCTGCTTGTGCATCTTGCCACCTTGGACCTGATCACCCAGATATTGAGATATTCAACAACTCAATGCACGGACATATCTATAATAGCGAAGCTCACAAATGGAATTTTGATGCTGCTCCTGATACATGGGATGTACCAGACTTTAGAGCTCCAACTTGTGCAGCTTGCCACATGAGTGGTGTTGGTGAAACAACAACAACTCACAATGTTTCAAGAAGACTAAAATGGAACCTATGGGGCGTCAGCAGTAAGCTAAGAACAGCTGGTGATGAACAAGCTGCTGTTGTTTACGAAAAAACTGGCAAACTAACCATAGGAACACCTCTAGCAGGTCATCCAAATGGACCAGAAGCAGCAAGAGCTGAGATGAAGCTAGTTTGTAAAGTTTGCCATACATCAACTCATACAGATAACTTCTTCATTATGGGTGATAAGCAAGTAGAGCTTTATAACGTTTACAGTGCTGAAGCAACTAAGATGCTTGAAGAGTTGAAAGCTAAAAACCTACTACTAGAAGATGCTTGGTCAGATGAATTCCAAGATGTCTACTATCATATGTGGCACCATGAAGGTCGTCGTATGAGACAAGGCGCTCTAATGGGTGGTCCTGACTACTCACACTGGCATGGTGTATTCGAAGTTAAGAACGACATTAGAAAACTTCGCAAAATCTATAAAGAAAGAATTGAGTCTGGCAAAGTCCAGTAATTCTTTTTAAGGTGGGAGTTTTCCCACCTTTTTATTTTTAAATTCCAAATTTTATCTTTTAGTTATTATCCTAAGGCAAATATCTTTTAATAATTATTTTTGTAAATTTAAATTATAAAATCATACGGCTTAGCACTACAAATTGTTCTAAATAATTAATAAAATTTATAATGTAAATTTAAAAATATAAAATATAATCCTTGTTTTCAAGGAGATATTTTGGGACTTTTTCGGATTATTATTGGGGCATTTATCTTTAGTGTTTTTACAAATTTATACTCATATAAACGTTTTATAAAAAAGGTATCTTTTTTTACTCCACATCTTAAAAAAATTCGCATATTTTTCTATATTATTAGTGTGCTTGAGTTTGTATTTGTTCTTCAGCTAAGATTTTCTTTTTTAAATATAGAACTCTATCTGATAGCAGGAACGCTCATTGGCTTTTCTCTATTTTTATTTGGTGTTAGTTTATTTTATGATGTTGTTAGATCTATTTGCTCAAAAGCTAATTTTAATCCCACGAGACGAAAATTTATTAAATTTTGCTTTGATGTGACATTTGTCATTTTTGTAGTTGCTTGCTTTTTGAAAGGAATTTTTAACGCACTTACTCCGCCAAAGATCAGACAGATTAGTATAAAAATAAAAAATTTACAAAGTGATCTAAAAATAGCCATGATAACGGATGTGCACATTGGTGAGTTTTTGCAAAAGGATTTTGTGGCTGAGCTTGTAAAAGAGATAAATTTGGCTAGACCAGATATGGTTGTGATAGTTGGCGACTTGGTTGATATGAGAGCTGAGCTTATAGGGGATTTTTTAGATCCATTAAAAAATCTTAAAAGCACCTACGGCACCTTTTATGTCCCTGGCAATCACGAATACTACCACGGAGTTGATGGGATACTAGAAAAATTCGCGCTCTAGGCATTAGGGTGCTTGGCAATAAAAATGAAAAAATAGCTGGCATAAATTTAGCAGGGGTCTATGATCTAGCTGGCATAAGGTTTAAAAATTTAGAGCCAAATTTAGACGAAGCGCTAGCAGGATGTGACCCAAATTTGCCGATTATCCTACTATCTCATCAGCCAAAATTTATAAAAACTATGCAAAAAGATGTTGATCTAGTTCTTTGCGGACACACGCATGCTGGGCAAATTTTTCCTTTTAGTATCCTTGTTTTGCTGGATCAAGGTTTTTTACATGGGCTTTATAAGATTAATGATAAAATGCAAGCTTATGTTAGTAGCGGTGCAGGATTTTGGGGACCTCCGGTTAGGATCTTTGCTCCTAGTGAGATCGCTATTTTAAATTTAAGCAAGGACTAAAATGAACAAGGACAATCTCTTTTCTCAAATTTTTGGCAAGGTAGCAAAAATAAACTTTTTCAAGCCGCTTCAAGAGCTTATCAACTCCTTTTATGTAAAGCTATTTAAGATCGACATGAGCGAGTTTAAGCCAACAAGTGAGTATAAAAATTTAAACGAACTTTTCACCAGGGAGCTTTTGAAGCCAAGAGAATTTGACGCAGCAGATGAGATATTTATAAGTCCTGTTGATGGTACCTGCCTTAGCTTTGGTACCACAAAAGAGCTAGAAGCTTTTAGTATAAAAGGCATGAGCTACGGGTTAAAGGAGCTTTTAGGGCAGGGCGAGCTTGAAGGCGAGTTTGACTTTGCCAATATCTATCTTAGCCCAAAAGACTATCATCACTATCATGCACCTTGCGATATTACGATAAAAAAAGCGGTCTATATCCCTGGCAAGCTTTACAGTGTGGCGGTAAAATGGCTTGGCAAGGTCGATAGCCTTTATACTAAAAACGAACGTGTGGCGCTACTTTGTGAGATGAAAAATGGCAAAAAACTTTGGCTAGTTTTCGTGGGTGCGCTAAACGTTGGTAAGATGAAATTTTGCTTTGATGAGCGTATCCAGACAAATGCGATGGCAAATTTTACGCAAATTTATGAATATGAAAATTTACACATCAAAAAGGGCGAGCGTCTTGGAAATTTCGAGCTTGGCTCAACCATCGTCATACTTAGCGAAAAAGATGCGATCGAGTACAACCTCTTTGAAAACAAAGAGCTAAAATTTGCTGAAGCGATCGGCAGGATCAGAGAAATATAAATTTACAGCCAATTTTAAAACTTGGCTTTAAATTATTGATTAAAAACACTTGACATTTTGTAAAAATATATCAAATTAGAAAACATTCTTTGATATTGCATATTTTTTTAAGCGATATTTATAAGATTATGCAAAATGTTTTTAGCTTATAAATTTTCTATGACCGTCTAGACATCTGTAAATTTAATATTTTGCCTATATCTAACTGAAACTTTGTTGTGTAACTTTACTCTACATTTTTACTTTAAAATATAAAAAAGGTATAAATTCAAGTGCTCATTTTTCGTCTTTAAATATCTTATTGAAAGTATTTATTTAAAAGAGCTAATTTTATATTTTGATTTTAGGATTAAAGCTGGCGTAAGATATCATCTATCGACCAGCTTTATTTATTTAAGAGGTTCTTACTCCCACTCGATAGTTGCAGGTGGCTTGCTTGAGATGTCATAAACTACGCGGTTTATGCCGTTTACTTCGTTTATGATGCGGCGGCTTACGTTTTCAAGTAGGTCGTAAGGAAGCCTTGAAAAGCTTGCAGTCATGCCGTCGCTCGCGTCGACCACGCGCACACAAACAGCATTTTCATAGGTGCGATTATCGCCCATTACGCCAACAGAATTTACATTTAAAAGTACGCAGAATGCCTGCCAAGTTTTGTTATACCAGCCACTACTTTTTAATTCATCGCGCAAGATCACGTCGGCTTTGCGAAGTAGCTCAAGGCTTGGTTTATTCACCTCGCCCATGATGCGGATAGCAAGGCCAGGTCCTGGGAAAGGGTGGCGGAAGACTAGATCGCGGCTTAGTCCAAGCTCAAGTCCTAGCTTTCTAACCTCGTCTTTAAAAATTTCTCTTAAAGGCTCTATCAGCTCAAATGTCATCCAATCAGGCAAGCCACCAACGTTGTGGTGGCTCTTTATCGTCTTGCTTGAGCCAACGACTGAGCTTTCGATGATATCAGTATAAAGAGTGCCTTGAGCTAGAAATTTCACATCGCCATGCTTCTTAGCCTCTTTTTCAAAAATTTCTATAAATGTCTCGCCTATGATCTTGCGTTTTTTCTCAGGATCAACGACGCCGGCCAAGCGGCTAAGAAAGATCTCACTCGCGTCTATGCTAACTAGCTCAACACCAAGCTTGGTTCTAAATGTAGCTTCAACTTGCTCTTTTTCGTTTGTTCTAAGAAGTCCGTTATCGACAAAAACAAGGATCAAATTTTCAGGCACAGCAGCTGCTAAAAGTGCTGCAGTCACAGAGCTATCCACGCCACCACTAACTGCGCAAAGCACCTTGTGAGTGCCCACTGTTTTTCTGATCTCTTCTATCTTATTTTTAGCGAAGCTTCCCATGTTCCATGTGCTCTCGCAGCCACAGATATGTTTAGCAAAATTCTTTAAAATTTGCGTGCCATACTCGCTATGTTGCACCTCTGCATGAAACTGGATCGCATAAAATTTACGCTTATCATCGCCAAAAGCGCAATAAGGCGAATTTTCGCTAATCGCAATCGCCTCAAAGCCCTTTGGCAGGTCTTTTACATAGTCGCTATGGCTCATCCATACGATTTGTTTTGAAGGTGTATCTTTAAAAAGATCGTGCTCTTTTATGACGCTAAGTTCAGCCTTGCCGTACTCTTTGTGATCAGCTGCTAAAACCTCAGCACCATGTGTGTGAGCAAGTAGCTGCATGCCGTAGCAAACGCCAAGTATAGGGATATTTAGCTCAAAGACGCCGTTATCGCAAAAGTAGGCATCTTTAGCATAAACACTAGCTGGGCCACCACTTAGAATGATACCTTTTGGATCTTTCGCCTTTATATCGCTTAGTTTTGCGTTAAATGGCAAAATTTCAGTATAAACTCCCTCTTCTCTTAGCCTTCTAGCTATTAGCTGAGTATACTGCGAACCAAAGTCCAAAACTATAATCGTATTGTTCATTTATAACCTTTTAAAAGTAGATGTGAAAAATTTCAAACTGCACATACCAAACAATGAGTGATACGATGTATCCTAAAACTACCATCCATGCATATTTCATATGCGCACCAAAGGTATAAATTCCTTTTAATTTACCCATTACTCCAACGCCAGCTGCTGAGCCAAAGCTGATCATCGAACCACCGATACCAGCTGTAAGTGTCACTAGTAGCCACTGACTCATAGCCTCGCCCGCATCAGCTCCCATAGCTGGATTTGCTTTTAGCACAGCTGACATAACAGGGACGTTATCAACGACTGCTGAAAGGAAGCCAACACCGATATTTACAGGTGTTGAGCCAAATTTATCATAAAGTGACACAGCGTAATTTAAAAATCCAGCAAAGTGAAGAGCGCCAACTGCAGCTAAAATTCCAAAGAAGAAAAATAGCGTGTTGTTCTCGATCTTTGACATATAGTGAAAGACATTCATAGGCTCTTCGTCTTTGTGAGCTTTTTTGAAATAATATGTATAAAGGCTAAGTAGCGAGAAGCCAAACATCATGCCCCACATCGCTGGTAAATGAAACAACTGATGCATCATAACAGCACAAAAGATGGTAAATGCACCTATGAAGATAACCGCTTTACCGCCTTTTTTCATAACCACTTTTGGCTCATTTGCCACGTCAAAATGAGGCGCAGTATTTGGCACGATGCGTGAAAGTAAAAACGCTGTCACAAACCAGCCGATAAATGAAGCTGGGAAAAGTGCGAAAAAGTCTAAAAATGGTGACTTGCCAGCTGCCCAAACCATAAGTGTAGTGATATCGCCAAATGGACTCCACGCTCCGCCTGCATTTGCTGCTACGACGATGTTTATCGCACCTGCGACTAAGAAATTTGTATTATTTCTATCTATCGTTAAAAGAACAGTTGATAGGATAAGCGCTGTTGTTAGGTTATCAGCCACTGGGCTAATGAAAAATGCCAAAATTCCAGTTAGCCAAAATAGCTTTCTGTAAGTGTAGCCTTTTGAAACTAGGTTGTATTTAAGTGCGTTAAATACATCTCTTTCAACAAGTGCTTCGATAAATGTCATCGCTACCATTAAGAAAAATACGATCTGAGCTATCTCTAAGATCAGGTGATTTACCTCATTTTCTAGCGAATGCACATCCATGCCGTTTATAAGCATATAAACGCCGATTAGCAAAAACATAAAAGTGCCGATAAAAATGGCAGGTTTTGCCTTGTCGATGTGAAAATTCTCTTCTGCTGCTATGAAAAAGTATCCAACAACAAAAATGATAAGCGATAAAATTCCCGCCCATGTAGTAGTTAAGTCAATAGCCGCAGCTTCTCCGTCAGCACCAAAGGCTAAAGCAAAAAACAAACTTAGAAGTCCAAATAACCTCATATACTCTCCTTGTAAGATAAAAATTTGCGTATTTTACTTAAATGAGCCTAAAATTTAGGTTAGTTAAATTTATTAAGCTTGCATTACATTTTTATCTTACGCCAAATTTAAGATCAAATTTTATTGATCTTGTCAGTTTTTTTCTCTTTTACGGGTGCATCGCCATAAAATGGATCGTCCTTGTAGCCGCAACCACTAAGTGCAAAAAGAGCGAAAATTAAAATAAAAGATGATAAGATTGCCTTATGAAAGACGCCAAATTTATGATAGATGCTATCCACGAAAATCCTTTGTATAAAGAAAAATTAAGCATGGCAGACGAGTGCCAAGAGCTTCTTCGCCTCATGGGTAAAGCAAAGCGATTTTACATAGCTTTTTGCTACGTTAGAGAAGGCATTTTAACCTTCGTTCTCACTCATCCCTCAGGGCTTTTGGAGCTTAGACGTGATAGTAGTATAAATGATATAAAAGGGTTATTAAAAACCTTTTGCAAATTTAATAAAAATAGCATTTTTGCAAGCGTCATCGAGCCAAAACCTCTTAGCGAGATCAACTATATAAAAAATAAAAAAGAAGAAAATATAAGATTTATCGTGAGCAAATATCTAAAATTTTTCACGCCACAACCTACTCAAAGGTCAAATTTCATCACTCCAGCAAGCAAGGGCGAGTTTAAAAATTTAGCCACAAATGAGCAAATTTATAAGAAATTTGAAGAGCTAAGAGAAATTTTGTTAAAGAAAAACGAGCAGGCAAGATGCTAATAGACGAGATAAGAACGCTTCCAAACGAGCCTGGCGTATATCAATATTTTGACGCTCAAAACAGACTTTTATATGTCGGCAAGGCCAAAATTTTAAAAAACAGGGTCAAAAGCTACTTTAAATTTACCCCAAGCCTAGCTCCAGCTGAAAAGCTAAGCCCAAGAATTTCAAAGATGATAAGCGAGGCGGTGCATCTTGAATACATCGTCACACCAAGCGAGGCAGACGCGCTCATACTTGAAAATTCATTTATCAAACAGCTTAAGCCAAAATACAACATCTTGCTTCGTGACGACAAGACCTACCCTTATATCTTTATAAATTTAAACGATGAATTCCCTAGATTTGAGATCACCAGAAAGGTGGTAAAAGGCTCAAATATACGCTATTTTGGGCCATATTTTAGTGGAGCAGGAGAGCTTCTTGAAGCGCTTTATCTAAATTTCAACCTAGTTCAGAAAAAGTCCTGCATCAAAGGCAAAAAAGCTTGCCTATTTTACCAGCTAAAACGCTGCTACGCCCCATGTGAGGGTAAAATTTCAAAAGAGAGCTACGCCAAAATAGTCGCTGACGCCACAGCCGCTTTGCAAAATCCAAATTTGCTAATTGCCCGCCTTGAAGAGCTCATGCTAAACTACGCTAAGGCCGAGGACTACGAGCAAGCAGCCGCGACTAGAGATAAGATGCAAACGCTTAAAAATATGCAAACAAAGGTTGAAGTTGATCTAGCTAAGCTTGAAGACTTTGAGGCCTACTCAGTCGCTTGCGTGCATGATATGATCTGCGCGGTGAGATTTAGCGTGCAAAGTGGCAAGATAACAGGCGTAAAAACCGATATCACGCAGGCTAAAAACGCTCAAAGTGACGAGATAAACGAGGCTTATAAGCAGGCCATTTTAAAAAGCTTTATCGCTGGTCAGCCAATAATTAGCACCAAAATTTACGTCAATGAAAACTTTGAAGATAGCGAGCTGGTGGAGGAAATTTTAAACGAGAGATTTGGGCGTAAATTTAGCATCACTTGCCCCAAAATAGGCGACAAGCGTAAAATTTGCGAGATAGCTACAAAAAATTCTGAAGTTAGCATCGAAAAATACCTAAAAACGCACGATAATGAGCTATTAAACGAGATAAAAGAGTATTTTAATCTAGCTCACACGCCTTACGTGGTCGAGGCTTACGACAACTCGCACCTTTTTGGCGAGGCAAGTGTGGGGGCGATGGTGCGCTATGAGCATGGCGAGTGGGCGAAGCAAAACTACCGCCACATGCACCTAAATTCCAAAAACGACTACGATCAGATGAGAGAGAGCCTAACTGCCAGAGCGCTTAGGTTTGACAAGCTTAGCCCGCCTGATCTTTGGGTTATTGACGGCGGCGAGGAGCTTTTAAGCTTAGCCTGCGAAATTTTAGCAAGCAGCGGCGCAAACGTCGATGTGATCGCTATCTCAAAAGAAAAAATAGACGCCAAAGCTCACCGCGCAAAGGGCGAGGCAAAGGATAAAATTTATACAAAAAATGGCAGTTTTAGCCTAAGCACGAGCGATAAAAAGCTGCAGTTTTTCCAAAAGATGCGCGATGAGAGCCATAGATTTGTCATCAGTTTTCACAGAAAAACAAGGCAGAAAAACGATATGCAAAGATCAGTGCTAAGACAAGCTGGCGTTTCTGAGGGCAGTATCGCGAAATTAATCAGCTTTTACGGAAGTTTTGATAAAATCAGCGAAGCAAATTTAGACGAAGTGGCAAAAATAACAAACAAAAGCGTAGCAGCAAAGCTTTTAACGCTCAAAGAAGGAAATTTGAAGTGATAATATACGACAAAAACGGTCAAATTTTAGCGATGGGAGATATCTCTCTTGGTCTGCTTGAATTTAAAGATATAAGGGAGTTTTTAAGCGAGCATAAAGACATTGACGAGCTAGTTTTAGACTACAAAGAGTCTGGAGTTTTTATAGATTATCTAGCAAAAAGGCCAAATTTAAGAGTAAATTTAAAGACTAAAAACGGCAAAATTTTAAATGCGACGCTTAAATTTTCAAAGATCAGCTCAGTAAAAAACGAAGAGTATTTTGAGCTTTTAATCCTCGATCAAACAGAAATTTACAGCCAAAACCAGCAAGCTGCGATGAAAGCAAAGACAAAGCTTCGCTTGCCAAATTTAAAGGTAGATGAAAAAGAGCTTTTAAACAAAGAAGAAGAGGTTTTAAACGAGAGCTGGTTTAGCGAGACGGCTAGCTTTTTAAATTTAAGCAAAAGCGAGTTTGCGACCTACCTTGGTATATTTTTAAGCAAGGCAAAAGACAAGATGATCTTTATCCAAAGTGCGGTGCAAGCAAGAGATACTAAATTTTTAGAAGAGAGCATAAAGATATTAAAAGAGCCGGCTCTAAATTTAAAGATCACTCCGCTTGTGGCAAATTTCGATGCGCTACTTACCAGACCAAACAAAATGAAAAAGATCGCTCATATCAATGAAAGACTAGGCGAAATAAGCACGCTTTGCAATAAATTTTCAAAAAGGCTTGGCCATGAAGGTTAGTAAATTTTTGGTTCTTTTGCCGATATTTTTGGCGGCTTTCGCTTGCTTTTACAATGGCGCGCTCTACTTTGATAAATTTAGGATCTCTTATGGCATAAATAGCGAGGTAAAAAGAGAAAGTTTGATAAGAAAAACCTTAGATGCGATCGTTTCAGAAAGAATTGCTTACGAAAGATATGAAAAAACTAGGTCGCCACAAGACGAGACGGCTTTAAGAGAGGCAAATGCTGCTAAGAATTTAGTTGTAAAAAGTTTATCAAACACTCTTTCTAACACACCAGATGATAAAAGGATAAGAGATAGGCTAAATGAGGTTTTAAAAAACGCAAATGCAAGTTGGGAGAGCTCTAATCTCTCGTTTCTTAGATTTGTTGAGTTAGCAAATTCTGCTGTTGAAAGTGGGCAAGTAGTGTTTAGAGATGTTGCTTTAGATATTGATATGAAGCGTTATATACTCTCTTTACTCAGAACCTATCAGCTGCTTCAAAACGTAAATATCACAAAAGAGCATATCTTGGCTGTGCTTATGGGCAAAGAAAAAATCACCGAAAGTTCGTTAAAACAATCTCTAAATAGCCTTAAATACAATGATATAAATGCAAATTTACTCCCAAATGGCGATATAAAAGACAACATAATAAGAGATATAGATAGGCTTGACAATATAGAGACCTCTCAGGGCTATGACGAGATCCGCTTGAAGCTAAGGCTAAACAATGAGCTAACACGTGATGAAATTTTGCAGATATATACCTTTGAAGGCAATAGAGCCAAGCTCTTTAGCAAGATAGCAAATGTCTTAAGTGACGAGCTAAAGAGCCTAAATGACAACTTTAGAGTAAAGGTGTTTTGTCTAACGCTTTTGATGTTTTTTCTTTCGCTTTGGCTCTTTTATGCTGGCTATAAAACATACATCTGGCTAAAAGATCTAGAAAATTTAAACCAAAAAATGAAGCTTATAAGAGATGAGATTTTAAAAAGAGGGGATAGAAATCCACAAAATTTAATAGAAAATTTCATAACCCTATATAAAGAGCTACTTCAAAAGTATGAACAAGAAAGAAGCTTTGCTGCGATAAAAGATAGACTGCTTGTTAGGCTAAGTAAGAAATTTTATCAAGCAAAAGAGCAGATCTTTAGCTCGGTCGCTACCCTAAAAAAAGATGAAAATGTGGTAAAAAATGAGCTTCTTTTTGAAAATTTAGAAAAAAATAGCCAAATAATCGCGCTAAATTATAGCAATATAAAAGGCTTGCTTGATAGCAAAAATGGTGAAGTTGGACTAAATTTAAAGCCATTTAACCCACAAATTTTATTTTCAAACATACTTGAAGCGCAGATACCTTTTACGCAAGAGAAAAAGCTAAATTTCTTAACCTATCTTGACGCAAACATTAGCGACGAGCTAGAGGGAGATAGCGAGAAGATAAGCGTTGTATTTGGCTCTATCATGCAAGCTATCGTGACAAAATGCGATAAATTTGCCAACTTGATAGTGGAGATAAAAAATGTCAGCGACGCTCTTAGCCAAAGTGGTCTTTTGTTCATCGAAACAAAGATAAGGACAAATCAAATTTTCATAAATGAAGAGCAGATAAAGGCTTTAAGCGCAGAAGATGAAAGCGAGATAAACGATGAAGAGAGCGAGTTTTATCTCAGACTTGCTAGCTTTTATCTAGGGCTTTTTAACTCAAACCTTGATATAAGCACGCTTGGCGGAGCTGGCAATGAGTTTAAATTTATCCTTAGTCTAAAAAAGGTGCAAAAACTGCAAAATTTCAGCCTAAATCACGAGCTAAGGATCGCGTATCTGCCTGATATAAATGCAAAATACAATGAATTTTTCGCAGCCACTTTAGAAGATATGGGACTTAGGTTTCAAAATATCATCTCAAACAACCAAGCACTAGCGAAAAACTACGACATCGTCTTTGCAAGGCAGAGTGCGAGTAAAAATATAAATATAAAAAATGCGGTCTTGCTAAAAGATCCGCTCACACCACTTAGCGTTGCACGGCTTGTCTATATGGAGAAGAACAAGGGCGAGAGCTTGGCTGAAGAGAAAGTGCTCTTTTTGCTATGTGATAAAAATCCGCTTAGTCTTGAGATGTTTTCGCGTGCTTTTAGCTTTTTAGACTGCGAAGTCATAGGCGTTAGCAGCCACAAAGAGCTTAAACAAGCGCTGCTTTTAAATAGATTTAACGCGGTCTTTATCGATGCTTCATTTTTTGAAAATGGCGTGGCAAATTTCGTAAAAGAGATAAGATCGCTTCAAGAAGAGAAGATAAATTTGGTCGCCGTGGTCTCAAATACCTCAAACATCCCTGAAAGAGAGCTGCTGCCAGCTTTTGATGAGAAGATCAGAAAGCCTTTTAGCAAAGATGAGCTAAATCAAATTTTGCCTAAATTTATAAAAAACTATAAGCCAAGTAAAGAAAATAGATACTTTAGCAAAAATGAAAATATAGTGATTTACAAGAGCACGAAGCTTGAAAATAAGATATTTGCTGGCGCTCTTGGCGAGTTTCAAAACACGCTTGAGGTCGCAAATAGCTTTAGCGAGCTTTTGATAAAGATAAAGACGAAACCTTGCTCGCTAGCACTTGTGGATGAAGCAGCGGAGGGCTTTGATATAAAAGAGCTTTTAGCTACGATATCTGAGCTTAGAGCTGGGCTAAAGCTAGATGCTAGAGTGCTTCTTTTTAGCAACAACTTAGAGCTTAAAAATCAAAAAGAGTATATAAAAATCCTATCTCCAAGTGTGAGCAAGATAGAGCTTACAAACTTCGTAAAATCAGAGCTTGGCGAGATAAATTCGACCCAAAATGAACTAAAGAATAACTTTAAGTTTATAAAATTTAAGGTTTGAGCATTTGAAGTAGAAATTTAAAGAATTTAGACTCAAAAAGAGTCTAAATTTTATTTTTAAAATGTGCTTTGTGGATCAGCTACGCCTTCGCTCCAGCCAAGTTTTGCGCCAGCAAGCAGGTGAAAGTGTAGGTGCATGACCTCTTGACCGCCGTTTTCGCCGCAGTTTGTTATGAGGCGGTAACCGCTCTTATCAACGCCCATTAAGCTCGCCACTTCTTGGATAAATTTAGTCATCTCACCCATCAAAACTGGATCCATCTCTTGGAAGTTTTTGTAGTGTTTTTTAGGGATGATGAGGATGTGGATCGGCGCTTTTGGGTTGATGTCGTTAAAAGCTAGAAATTTCTCGCTTTCAAGCACTTTGTTACAAGGAATTTCACCAGCAACAATCTTTTCAAATATGGTCATTTTAGCTCCTTTGAAAGTTTGAGAAATTATATCAAAGTGTGCTTAAATTTCGCGCTTTTTATCTTGATTTTAACTCTTTTTCTATAAAATCGATGCAAAAATTCATAAAGGTAAAAAATTGCAAGATTTCATTAACAAAATCAAAAATGAAATTTCAACTCTTGATGATCTTGAGAAGGTCAGGGTAGAAATTTTTGGCAAAAAGGGCATCTTGGCGCAAGGTTTTGCAAAGCTAAAAGAGCTTGGCGAGGATGAAAAAAAGGAATTTGCAGCAAATTTAAATAAGCAAAGAGATGAGCTAAGCGCGCTTATAGAAGCTAAAAAGGCCGAGCTTAGAGAGCAAGAGATAGATAATAAGATGAAAAAAGAGGCCGCTGATATCACGCTCTTTAACGAGCCTGTTGCTAGCGGGGCGCTACACCCTGTAATGGCCACGATGGATAAGATAATCGAGTACTTTTTAGCTCTAAATTTCTCGCTCGAGACTGGGCCGCTTATAGAAGATGATTTTCACAACTTTGAGGCGCTAAATTTACCAAAATACCACCCAGCAAGGGATATGCAAGATACATTTTACCTAGATGATTTTAGACTTTTAAGGACGCATACGAGCCCAGTTCAGGTGCGAACTATGTTAAATCAAAAGCCACCTATCCGCATGATAGCGCCAGGCACGGTCTTTAGACGAGATATGGACTTAACGCATACACCGATGTTTCACCAGGTAGAAGGCCTTGTGGTGGAGGACACTGAGAAAGTTAGCTTTGCAAATTTAAAATCAATGCTTGAGGGCTTTTTAAAGCACATGTTTGGCGACGTTGAAGTGCGTTTTCGCCCTAGCTTCTTTCCATTTACGGAGCCTAGCGCAGAGGTTGATATTAGTTGTATATTTTGCCATGGCAAGGGCTGCAGGGTGTGCAAGCAGACTACTTGGCTTGAGGTGCTTGGATGTGGCGTTGTTGATCCAAATGTATTTAAGGCGGTTGGCTATAAAAATGTAAGTGGATATGCCTTTGGCCTTGGCGTTGAGAGATTTGCGATGTTGCTTCATAGAGTGCCTGATCTAAGGTCACTTTTTGAGGGAGATTTAAGATTGTTGGAGCAGTTTAAATGATAATTTCAAAGCATTGGTTAAACGAGTGGATCGACCTTAGCGAGGTTAGCGGCGAGACACTTTCAAAGACATTAAACTCTATCGGATTAGAAGTTGATAGCTATAAAGAGATAAATTTACCAAAGAGCATCGTAGTTGGCTATGTAAAAAGTAGAGAAAAGCACCCAGACGCCGATAAGCTAAGCGTTTGTCAGGTTGATGTTGGCAGCGAAACGCTTCAGATCGTGTGCGGGGCTAAAAACGTCGAGGCTGGTCAGTTTGTGCCAGTCGCGCTCATTGGCACGACGATGCCAAATGGTCTTGAGATCAAAAAGGCAAAGCTAAGAGGCATCGAGTCATGCGGTATGATCTGCTCTTCAGCTGAGCTAGGGCTACCTAAGACAAATGACGGTATATTGCCACTTGATGAGAGTATCGGCAAGCTAAAACTTGGCACAAGTCTTGGTGAATTTGAAGCGTTTAAAGATGTGATCATCGAGGTCGATGTCACAGCAAACAGGGGTGACTGCCAAAATTTACACGGCATCGCAAGAGAAATTTGCACCGCGCTTGATCTAAATATGAAAGATAGCCACGAAAATGAAGATAGCGAAAATTTACTAGGCATCGGCAGGATCGCGTCTGTGCGAACCGAAGATAAGGTAAATGGCTCGTTTTTGTATAAAGCATTTGAGCTAAAAAAAGCATTAAGTGAAAATTTATTAACTCGCTTGCGCCTAGCTCTTATCGAGTGCCAAAAGACAAATTTAGTAGAAAGACTGCTTGAATACGCGACATTTTGCACGGGCGTTTTATTTAGAGCTTATGATCACACTAAGCTTGTAGGCGAGGGCGAAAAAGCTGTTTTTGACATCAAAAACGGCGAAAATGGCGAGTGCGTGGTCTTTTGCGAGGATAAAAATTTAGGTGTTGCTGGAATTTACCAAAGCGATGAGGCTAGGGTCGATGAGGGCTCAAAGGTGATCTTGGTAGAGGCTAGCTACGTAAAACCAGATGTTGTCTCAAAAGCCATTTTTGAAAATAAAAATTTACCAAAAGGCGATCAGGTTTATCGCTCAAGCCGTGGTAGCGAGCCAAATTTAGCTTATGGGGCGGACTATCTTTTTAAAAGGCTAGCTGGCTTTAAAGATAGCCTAAGCCTTTTTGCAGGCTCACAGCAATCACTTCTAAACACCGAGCCTATCACGCTTAGCATCTCACTTGGCGAGCTTAAAAATATGATCGGACAAGAGGTTGCAAGAAACGATGTCGTTAAAATTTTAAAGAAACTTGGCTTTGAGATCGCGGTAAATGTTGAGCAAGAGAGCTTTAATGTAAAAGTGCCGCTATTTCGCCACGACATCGTAAATTCTCATGATATCTGCGAGGAGATCGTGAGGATAATAGGCATCGACAATATCGCCTCAACGCCATTAAATTTCGCAGAGAAAAATAGGCTAAATAAGACATATTTTGACTATAAAAATGCTTTAAATTTAAGGCGTCGTGCAGCCGATAATGGCTTTTTTGAAAGCGTGCACTACGTATTTGACAGCCTTGATGAGCTAAGTGAGCTAAATTTCAAACCTTGCAAGATCAAGATACTAAATCCTATAAACAACGAGCTAAACACGCTTAGGCCAGCACTTGTTAATCACCTTCTAAGCTCGAGCGAAAAAAATATCAAAAACTCAAAGCGCTCAGTTAGACTTTTTGAGCTTGGCGAAGTTTTTGACGAAAATGCAAACCAAGGCTTAAATTTAGGCTTTGTCGTATCAGGTCTTTTAAAAGAGCCAACACTGATAAACGGCGCAAAGGGCGAGGAGGCAAATTTCTACGCATTTGCAGCAATGGTGCAAAATGTAATAGGTAAATTTGAGCTAAAACCTTGCCGAGAGATCTCATATCTTAGTCCATACGAGCAGGCACACATCTATCAAAATGGCGAAAAGATCGGCTATATCGGCAGAGTTGATGCGAGAGTAGAGGCAAAAAGAGATCTGCCAAAAACTTATGTTTGTGAGATTGATTTTGCAAAGCTTAAATTTGAGCCAATCCTTGCAGTGCCATACTCAAAATTTCAAAGCACTACAAGGGATCTTAGCCTCATCGTGCCTGAAAATTTCGAGGCTGGACGAATTTATGAGTGCATAAGAGGGCTAAATTTAAAAGAGTTAAAAGAGTTCTTGCCGGTTGATATCTATAAAGATGCGAAACTAAACGGCGCGATCAGTCTTAGCCTTAAATTTACATTCCAAGATATGGAAAAAACGCTTGAAGATGACGATATAAACGCACTTATGGATAAAATTTTAAGCGAGCTAAAAGAGAAACTAAATATCGGAATAAGATGAGAATTTATCCATTAGACAAAAGTCTAAATTTAACTATCGACGAGATCGCAGCTGACAAGTCTATCTCGCATAGATGTGTGATCTTTTCGCTTTTAAGCGACAAGCCATCTTGCGTTAGAAACTACCTAAGAGCAGGCGATACGCTAAATACCTTAAAAATAGTCGAGCTACTTGGCGCAAAGATCGAAGATAACGGAGCTGAGATAATAATCACTCCACCACAAAAGATAAAAGAGCCAAATGAAATTTTAGAGTGTGGCAACTCTGGCACAGCGATGAGGCTTTTTATGGGGTTACTAGCCGCACAGGATGGCTTTTTTGTATTAAGTGGCGATAAATATTTAAATTCTCGTCCGATGGCAAGAATAGCAAAGCCTCTAAATGAGATGGGTGCAAAGATAGATGGCGCAAATAATGCAAACAACGCTCCTCTTTGCATAAGAGGGACTAAATTTGAAAGGTTTAGTTTTGAGAGCAAGATCGCTTCAGCTCAGGTAAAAAGTGCGCTTTTGCTAGCAGCTCTTTATTCAAATGGCTGTAAATTTAGCGAGCCAGAGCTAAGCAGAGACCACACTGAGCGTATGCTTGCAGGCATGGGAGCTGATATAAAGCGTGATGGCTTAGATATCACTCTAGAGCCTATGAAATCGCCACTTGCGCCACTTGATATAGATGTGCCAAATGACCCAAGTTCGGCATTTTTCTTTGCGGTCGCAGCTCTAATCATCCCAAATTCGCATATTATTTTAAAAAATATATTGCTAAATAAAACTCGCATCGAAGCTTACAGGGTTTTAGAAAAAATGGGAGCTGAGATAAAATTTCATAAAACTTCAAGCAAATACGAAGATATCGGCGACATCGAGGTTAAGTACTCGCCAAATTTAAAAGGCGTAGAGGTTAGCGAAAATATCTCGTGGCTCATCGACGAAGCCCCAGCTTTAGCCATTGCATTTGCATGCGCCAAGGGCCAAAGTAAGCTAACAAACGCAAAAGAGCTTCGTGTAAAAGAGAGCGACAGGATAGCTGTCACGATAAATGCGCTAAAGCAGTGCGGCGTCGATGCTAGCGAGCTTGAAGATGGCTTTATCATAAATGGCTCTGAGGCGAAATTTGCCACTATTGATAGCCACGGAGATCACAGGATCGCCATGAGCTTTGCCATACTTGGACTAAAATGTGGCATGCAGATAGAAAAGAGCGAATTTATCGCCACTTCGTTTCCAAATTTTGCTGAAATTTTAAAGAAAATGGGAGCTAGAGTTGAAGATCGAGCTTGCTAGTAGTTATGGATTTTGCTTTGGCGTAAAAAGAGCGATAAAGATAGCTGAAAACGCTGGAGATGCCGCAACTATCGGCCCGCTCATACATAACAATGAAGAGATAAATAGGCTTGAGAAAAACTACAATGTAAAGACGCTTGAGGGCATAGATGAGCTAAAAGATGAGAAAAAGGCGATCATCCGCACTCACGGCATCACAAAAAACGACCTTGCGGAGCTAAAAAAGACTGATATAAAAGTGATCGACGCAACCTGCCCATTTGTGACAAAGCCACAACAAATTTGCGAAAAAATGAGCGAAGAGGGCTATGATGTGGTGATCTTTGGTGACGTGCACCACCCAGAGGTAAAAGGGGTGAAGTCATATGCCAAGGGCAACGTCTACGTCGTGCTTGAAGAGAGCGAGCTAGAGGGCGTTAAATTTAAGCAAAAGGTCGCGCTCGTTAGCCAAACTACTAGAAAAGTTGAGAAATTTATGCAGATCGCAAACTATCTCATGCTTCATGTAAAAGAGCTGCGCGTTTTTAATACGATCTGCAACGCGACATTTGAAAACCAAGAGGCTGCTAAAAATTTAGCCAAGCGAGCTGACGTGATGATAATAATCGGTGGTAAAAACAGCTCAAACACAAAACAACTCTACCTAATATCTAAAAATTTCTGCGAAGATAGTTATCTTATAGAAAGTGAAGAAGAGCTTGATGGATCATGGTTTGAGGGCAAAAATTTGTGTGGCATAAGTGCAGGGGCTAGCACACCTGACTGGATCATACAAAAAGTCGTCGATAGAATCAAAAAAGTATAAAATTTATCCTAGCTAAAGCCACAATTAACTATAATAAGCCAATTTGCCTCTACTGGCATAATAAAATTTAAAGGATCAAGATGGCTGTGAACAAAAGTGTTCAATTAGGAAAAGCAAAAGACGAAGATATCGAAGATATCGATTTTGCTGCGATGTTAGAGGAGTCTTTTAAAAAGACTGAAGAAGATAGTGACGCAAAGATCGTCAGTATCAATGGCGATGAGGTTTTAATCGACGTTGGCAAGAAGTCAGAAGGCATTTTAAATGTTTCTGAGATCACTGACGCAAACGGCAACCTGACGCATAAAGTTGGCGATACGATCAAAGTTGTAATAACTGGATCAAGAAATGGAAGACCTATAGTGTCGCACAAAAAAGCACTTAGAAAAGAGAAAGTTAAAGCTTTCATCGAAGCTTACGATCCTGAAAATTCTGGCGAAATCGACGTAAAAGTAGTTGGAAAAAATAAAGGTGGTTTTATCACTCAAGACGCAAATGGCGTAGAATTTTTCTTACCAAGAACGCACAGCGGATTTAAAAATGCTGAGGGAGTAGTTGGAAAATCATATAAAGTAAGAGTTATAAAAGTTGATAAAGAAGAGAATAGCATCGTTGTCTCAAGAAAGAAAATTTTAGATGACGACCGTAAAAAACGCAAAGAAGCTCTATCAAACATAGTAGAAAACGATAGTGTTATAGAGGGCACAGTTAAAAAGATCACAACTTATGGTATGTTTGTTGATGTCGGTGGTGTAGACGGACTTGTTCACTACAGCGAGATAAGCTACAAGGGTCCGGTAAATCCTAGCTCTTTATACAAAGAAGGCGATAAAGTTTTAGTTAAAGTTATCAGCTATGACAACGAAAAACGCCACTTATCTCTATCTATCAAGGCTGCTACTCCAGATCCTTGGGAAGAGATCATAAGCGACGGCCTAGAAGTTGGCGACACTATAAAAGTAACAGTTAGCAATATCGAGCCTTATGGTGCATTTGTCGATCTTGGAAATGATATTGAAGGATTTTTACATATATCTGAAATTTCATGGGACAAAAATATCAAAAATCCAAAAGATCACATCAGCGAAGGCCAAGAGATCGATGTTGAGGTTATCGAAATAGACGCAAAAGGACACCGCTTAAGAGTAAGCCTTAAAAATTTACTTCCAAAGCCATTTGATGAATTTAAAGCAAAATTTAAAGAGGGCGACGTAGTAAAAGGCGTTGTAACAACCATCACAAATTTTGGTGCATTTGTTAGAGTGGGCTGCGTTGAGGGCTTGCTACACAATGAAGACGCTTCTTGGGATAGAAACGACAAATGCAAAGATATGTTCAAAGCTGGCGACGAGCTAGAAGTGAAGATCATCAAAATAGACAGCGCTGAGCAAAAAATTTCTCTAAGCCTAAAAGATCTAAAACAAAGCCCAGTTCAAGTATTTGCTAATAAATTTAGTGTAGGCGACATCGTAAAAGGAACGATCCGTGACATTAAAGAATTTGGCGTATTTGTTGAGCTTGGCGATAACGTCGATGCGCTAATCCGCAAAGAAGATCTAGGTAGTGTAGATGCAAGCACGTTAAAGATCGGCGATGAGATCGAAGCTGCTATTGCATTTATCGATGAGAAGAAAAATAGAATTCGCCTAAGCATACGCCGTTTAGCAAAACAAAAAGAGCGTGAAGTGTTAAATGAGATCAACGACAACGATGACAAAGTAACACTTGGCGACATTATAAAAGAACAATTACGCTAGTATAAATGGGCAGACGCACACTTTTATTAGTAGTTGTTCTGCTCTTTGTGATATTAGGTTTGGTTGGAATTTATCTTGTTAAATTTGCAAGTGTAAATTTCGGCCAAACTACTGAAAAAAATATGACAAATGAGCAAAATATAACCAAAAATACAGCTGGCAGTGAAAACTGGATCAACGAGCTGGCAACTATTAAGAAAAAAGATTACGTATTGCCTGTAAATGAAATTTTTATAGAATACAACCGACCTAAGATAGAAAAGCCAAAGATCACAGCATATGAACTTATGATAGATAAAAACGATGTCTACTCTATGTTCTGTTTGATGCAGACTTTGCGAAGTAGTGAGGTTGATTTTACTGTTGTAAAGGACGGCGCCAAAAGCCAGATCTTTTTAAATACCCAAGACTCAAAGTTGCTTCAAAATATCATACTGCATCTAAGAGTTTACGACATCCACTCAAGTGTGAGAGAGGTAAAATTATGAAAACTATCATTGTTTGCGACGCGATACACCCAGTAGGTTTTGAGCTTTTAAAAAAAGAGCAAGATATAAATATAATAGACGCAGTTAATACCCCAAAAGACGAGCTTTTAAAAATTTTAGGTGAGGCCGATGTAGCGATCACTAGAAGCTCGACTGAGGTAAATGAGGACTTTTTAAATTCTGGCAAAAAGCTAAAAGCTATCGTTAGAGCCGGTGTTGGCGTTGATAACGTTGATATAGATGGCTGTTCAAGAAGAGGCATCATCGCTATGAATGTCCCAACTGCAAACACTATCGCAGCGGTTGAGCTAACTATGGCTCACATGCTAGCGGCTGCAAGATCGCTCGAGTACGCTCACAATGACCTAAAGCTAGATAGAATTTGGAAGCGTGAGAAGTGGTACGGGGTTGAGCTGTTTAAGAAAAAACTAGGCGTGATCGGCTTTGGCAACATCGGCTCAAGAGTAGCAGCTCGCGCAAAAGCTTTTGGCATGGATATCATCGCGTACGATCCATACATCGATCCATCTAAAGTTATCGATATGGGCGGCACTTATACTAAAAATTTTGATGACATCTTGGCATGCGACTTCATCACGATCCACACTCCAAAGACCAAAGAGACAACCGATATGATCGGCGCTAAAGAGATAGCAAAGATGAAAGATGGCGTAAGACTTATAAACTGCGCTAGGGGCGGCCTTTATAACGAAGAGGCGCTTTATGAGGGGCTAAAAAGCGGCAAGGTAGCTTTTGCTGGCATCGATGTTTTTACAAAAGAGCCAGCAACAAGCCATCCGCTTCTTGATCTAAATAATGTAAGCGTCACGCCACATCTTGGAGCAAATACCCTTGAGTCGCAGCGCAACATTGCAGTAGAGGCAGTTGAACAAGCTATCTTGGCAGCACGTGGTATAAGCTATCCAAACGCTTTAAATTTACCTATAAAAACAGAAGATCTACCACCGTTTGTTGAGCCTTATATTGATCTTACAAGCAAGATGGCTTTCTTGGCAGCTCAGATAAACAAAAGCGCTATCAAGGCTATCCGTATAGAAACTCACGGGCAGATTAGCGAATATGCAAATTCAATGCTAACATTTGCCATAGTGGGCGCACTAAAAGAGAGTCTGGGTGATGCGATAAACTACGTAAATGCTAAATTTTTATGCGACGAAAAAGGCATAACTACCGAAACTAGCACAGGTGGAGATAGCATCTTTAAAAACAAGATCACGGTTCGAATTACTACTGAAAATGGCATCGTAAGCGTTGGTGGCACGGTCTTTGGTGAAAATCAACAACGCATAGTAACCGTAAATGGCTTTAAGACTGACTTCAAGCCAAAAGGCAAGATGATCATCTTCAAAAACCACGACGTACCGGGCGTTATCGCTCAGATCAGTAAAATTTTGGCTGATGAGAAGATAAACATCGCAGACTTCCGTCTTGGCAGAGATGAGCACGGCATGGCGCTTGCGGTCATCTTGGTTGATGAACATATAAAAACAGAAACGCTAGAGAGATTAAACGCACTTGAAGCTTGTGTTTGGGCTCAATACGCAGTTATATAACAAATTACGAAAGGATAAAAAATGGCTTCATATTCAATGGGCGATCTAAAAAAGGGACTAAAGATCGAGATCGATGGCGTTCCTTATAAAATCGTAGAATATCAACACGTTAAACCGGGCAAGGGTGCAGCTTTTGTTCGTGCAAAGATCAAATCTTTTGTCGATGGAAAGGTGCTTGAAAAGACTTTTCACGCAGGTGACAAGTGCGAGCAGCCGCATCTTGAAGAGAAAGAGATGCAGTATCTCTATGACGACGGCGAGTTTTGCCAGTTTATGGACACGACTACTTACGAGCAAGTTGCGATCAGCGATGAGGACGTGGGTGATGTTAAAAAGTGGATGATCGATGGCATGATGGTTGAAATTTTATTTCACAACGGCAATGCGATCGGTGTTGAAGTGCCACAGGTAGTCGAGCTAAAGATAGTTGAGACTCCACCAAATTTCAAGGGCGACACACAAGGCGGCAAAAAGCCAGCTACTCTTGAGAGTGGCGCGGTAGTTCAGATACCATTTCACGTACTAGAAGGCGAGGTTATCCGCGTTGATACAGTTCGTGGCGAGTACATCGAGCGTGCAAATAAATAATCATACATCTGGCACGTTAAATTTATGAAAGAGAAATTTGACGAGCTTATCGCTCTGCTAAAGCCGCTATTTAAGGATAATGGCTTTAGCAAGAGCGCTTTAAATTTCTACAAAAATACTCCAAATTTTACCTGCGTTGTAAATTTTCAAAAAAGTAGTGGCAATAGCTCAGAGCGCACGAGATTTTATATAAATTGCGGCATTTACGCTCCTTTTGTAGAGGCTACTCTTGGCAAAGAAGTGCTTAGTAAGCCAAAAGAGTATGAGTGTCATTATAGAGCTAGAGCGCATGAAATCACTCGCACAGCTGCTGCGTACTACGAGATAGAGCCAGATAGTGACATGGCTAAAATTTATGAAAATGTAGCAAACGACCTTGGCTTTGTTTTTAAATTTTTGGGGCAAACTAACTCTGAAGCAAATTTAATAGAGCTAATGCTCGAACAAAACGGCCTTGCAGCGATAAATCAACTCTACGAATATCTTTTAATAAAAGATAAAAGTAAAATTTTGATCTCTCATGTCAAAAAGCTCTTCGCAAAGCACGGTAGCGAAGCAAGATGGGAGAAATTTCAAAATCAGATAAACGAGCTACTTAGAAAATATAAACAAGATGAGATAAAATTTAAATGATAAATCGAATTTGATTATACAAAACAGCAATAGGATCAGGTAAATATGTAAACTTTAGGCCTATTTTAAATTTTTATTTATTTAAACTACTTACTAAATTTCAGGATTTATAATTTTTAAAGTTATATTTTCAAATAGAAATTTGTTATGGTTTGCAGTGTGCCAGCATTAAAGCGTGCACTTCTAATGTGCGAGGGGGTACTGGGCTTCGTCTCGTAACTGCAAGTAGATGTGGGATCTAAAGTGAGATAAGGGGACGGCTTCGTGTCTGTCCTACAGTTGCGAGCTTGTGAAGCAAAATTCAAGTCCCCTTGTCTCCCTTTTAAATAAAAAGAAATTTGCAAATTCAACCAAGCTTTTTTACAAATTTAAAAAATTCATTCACTCGCAAGAATTGACTACTAAAATTTGGCTTCGCTTACAGCTTAGCTCAAATTTTAGAGCCGAAATTACTTGTTCATGAAATTTTAAAATTTGCTAGATGCTCATCTTGGATTGTTAAATTCGTCTCTTGTAGAGCTGACTATTAAATTTATATCCAAAAATGTTAGCTCTAATTTGAAATTTTTCTCGGAGTGTAAATTTAGACTTACTATCCAACTATCTTTTTAACAGCTAGTGAGGCTAAATTTAGCCCAAAGCAGGCAGTCACGCCCATGAAGCTTCCAAGTGGCTTGCAAAGTGGCTCTTCTGTTGAAAAGACCACGTCAAATTTACCGCTAAAGCCTGATTTTTTGAGCTCATATCTATATTTTCTAGCTAGTGGATCGACCGAGGTTTTCCAAACGCTAGCCACCTTTATTTTTGTAGGATCGACTCTTTTTGCACCACCCATCGAAGCTATAAATTTGCTAGGATCTACTGCGTTTGCAAGGGCGATCTTAGCAGCGATATCATCGATAGCATCAATCACCACGTCAAATTTACTAAAGTCAAAACTAGCGACAAACTCAGGCGTAATCAGCGTCTGCATAGGCGTGACGCAAGGATAAATTTTGGCAAACTCCTCCACCTTTACGCCACCCACATTTTCGCTGTAAATTTGGCGGTTTTGATTTGTCACGTCAAAGATGTCTTTGTCGATCAGCGTGATGCTCCCGACCCCGCTTCTAGCGAGCGCATCCACGCACATCCCGCCAACGCCTCCAGCTCCGCAAACTAGCACTTTTGCGCTTTGAAGCTTGCTAAAACCATCCTCGCCAAATAGCCATCTTATCCTTGTAAATCTATCATTTTGCATCAAATTCCCCTTTTAAACTCTCCAAACTCTCGTATGAGGTCATGTTTAGTTTTATGGGCGTTATCGTTGCAAAGCCCTCATTTACCTTGCTGATGTCGCTTGGCTCGCCTTTTTCGTATTCAAGTGCGGCGTTTCCAAGCCAGTAGTACTCGATGCCTCTTGGATTGCGATTAAGCGTGGCATGCGTGGCGTAGGTGCGTCTGCCAGCTGGCACGACGGCATAACCTTTGAAATTTTTGCTAGTTGTGGCTGGGATATTTACGTTTAGAAATTCCCTTGGATTTAGCGAAATTTCATCATTTAGCACCTTTGGAGTGATAAATTTCACCACCTCTTTTGCTAGCTCAAAGCCAAGTTCATTTAGTGAGTTGTTTTCATAAAACTGCGAAAAAGCGATGCTTCTAATGCCCTGTAAAACGCCCTCCATCGCCGCTCCACACGTGCCAGAGTAGGTGATGTCCTCGCCTAAATTTGCCCCGTGATTTATGCCACTTATCACTAGATCTGGCTTTTTATTATAAAGTGCGTGAAGTGCGAGATAGACGCAGTCGCTGGGCGTTGCGTCGTCAAGTTTAAAAAAGTTATCATCAAGTTTTATAAATCTAAGTGGCCTTGTGAGAGTTAGCGAGTGAGCGCAGGCTGATTTTTCAGAGCTTGGAGCTACGATCGTGACATTTACACCATCTAACTCGCTTAAAGCTTCTTTTAAGGCAAGAAGGCCAGTCGCCTCAAATCCATCGTCATTTGTTATCAAAATTTCTTTCAAATTTTATCCTTTAAAGGGTTGGATTTTATCACAGCTTTCTTAAAATTTTAAAGAATTTTTGCGTATAATGCCCCTAAAAAAAGACCTGATGAAAGTGTGTAAATGAAAATTTTAGTCTCCGCTCTTGAGCCATCGGCAAATTTGCATTTAAAAGAAATTTTGAAAAATTTCGAGGGCGAATTTGAACTAATGGGAATTTTTAGCGAAGAGCTTGGCACGCCATATATGAAAAGCAGTGAGTTTTCAGCGATGGGCTTTGTCGAGGTTTTGCCGCTCATCTTTAAAGCAAAAAAGGCGATGAAAGTGATGAGCCAGATGGCAAAAGAGGCTGATGCAGTGCTGCTAATAGATAGTCCAGCCTTTAATCTGCCGCTTGCAAAGGCGATAAAAGCAGCTGGCGCAAAAGCAGCCGTGACATACTACATCTTGCCTCAAGTTTGGGCGTGGAAGCCAAAAAGAGTGAGCGTAGTGGAGAGGTATTGTGACAACCTTGCTTCGATCCTGCCATTTGATGCGAAATTTTATAGCCGATCGACCTACGTGGGTCATCCTTTGATAGATGAGATAAAGCTTAAAAAAACTAGTCTAAGTAGCAGTGGCAAAGTGGCTTTTCTGCCAGGATCAAGAAGGTCAGAGATTTCAAGGCTGATGCCAGTTTATAGAGAGCTTGCTAAAAAGATAGAAGCAAAAAGATTGCTTGTCGTGCCGCCATTTTTGCTTGATAAAGTGGGTGAAATTTATGGTGACACAAGCGATTTTGATATCGTCTCAAACACGCCTGACGCCTTGTATGAGAGTGACTTTGCCTTTGTATGCTCTGGCACGGCTACGCTTGAAGCAGCGCTCATTGGTACGCCATTTGTGCTAGCATACAAGGCAAAAGCGATAGATGTTTTCATCGCTAGAAAATTTGTAAAGATTAAGCACGCGGGACTTGCAAATATAATGTTTGACTTCATGGGCAAAGAGCCGCTTCATGAGGAATTTATCCAAGAATTTGCAACGGCTGAAAATTTGCTAAAAGCTTATGAGAGCTGTGATAGGCAAAAATTCTTAAAAGGCTGCGATGAGCTAAGGGCTTACTTAGGGCATGGCAGCAGCAAAAATGTAGTAAAAATTTTAAAAAATATGGAGTAAAAAATGAGTGAACCAATGACAATGCACGGATATGAGAAGATAGAAGCTGAGCTAAAGGACCTAAGGCTGGTACAGCGCCCTCAAATCGTAATAGAGATCGACATCGCAAGAAGCCACGGCGATCTTAAAGAAAATGCTGAGTATCACGCAGCAAAAGAGAAGCAAGCCTTTATAGACGCTAGGATCGCTGAGCTTAGCGCGCTTTTGGCAAATGCTGAAGTGATCGATCCAAGTAGCTACGAGCATGATAGGGTGAGGTTTGGCTCAAGTGTGACGATAATGGACGAAGAGACCGAGGTTGAGCATACTTACACGATAGTTGGTGTGAGCGAAAGTGACCTAGACAAGGGCTATATCTCGATAAACTCACCTCTTGCAAAGCAGCTTTTAGGCAAGGCTGAAGGCGATGAGGTCGCGCTAAATTTACCAAAAGGCAGAAGCGATGTTGAGATCGTGAAAATTTGCTACAAGCCTATAAAATTTGACTAAAAAGATGAGGCAAAGAGCTAAAACTGCTTTTTGGCTCTGCTAATTTTTAATTAAGGCAAAATTTGAGTGAATATCTATATGTCCCCGTTATAAAAGAAGGCGCGATCTTTTTGGCTGATGCGCATGAAAATGTAAATAGAGATGGCTTTTTGAAATTCTTGCGCGCCGTTGATAGCGGAGAGATCAAAGAGCCACCGCAGATTTTCTTGCTTGGCGATATATTTGATTTTTTAACGGGCGAGGGCGAATATACGCAAAAATTTTACGCTGAGCACTTAAGGCTTATAAATAAAATTTCACAAAAGGTGGAAATTTTTTACTTCGAGGGCAACCACGATTTTAGACTTTCAAATTTATTTAATAAAACTAGAGATTTTTGGGACAAAGGCGAGAGGCTAAGCTTTGAGGGGGTAAAGGTCTATGACATTAGCGCTCAGCCAGTGAAATTTAGAACTATGAGTGGCGAGCACGTCCAGATCGCGCATGGTGATATATTTTTGCCTTTTATAGATAAGTATGCGCTTAGGTTTTTAAGGCTTAGATGGTTTTTGAAATTTATGAACGCGCTTGATAAAATTTTGGATTTTAAAATTTCAAAAGCGATACTAGCCAAACTTACTAAGAAAAATCTGCACTATAAAATTTCAAACTTCAAGGAGCTAATGAGCAAGCATTTGCAGGGCTTTGACGCAAGTATAGTGATAGAGGGACACTATCATCAAGGTGAGCTATTTGATATTTACGATAGATTTTATATAAATTTACCTTGTTTTGCATGCGAGCAAAGTTATTTTGTTGTAGAATACGCCCAGCAAAAGTTGAATTTGCTCAAAATGAGTTTGAAAGGACATTGATGTTTGGAGACAACGTACTAAAAACGGGCTCAAACGAGATGGAACTTGTTGATTTTCGTATCTTTAAAAAGGCCGAAAACAAAGTATATGAAGGAATATACGGAGTCAATGTCGCAAAGGTGCGGGAGATCATTAAGATGCCAAATCTTACCGAGCTTCCTGGCGTTCCTGAGTATATCGAGGGAATTTTTGATTTAAGAGGTGTGGTTATCCCTGTTATAAATTTGGCAAGATGGATGAATATCGTCGAGCCAACTGAGGGTGTAGTCATAAAACCACGTGTTATTATCGCTGAATTTAGCGGTATATTGATCGGTTTTATCGTCCATGAGGCCAAGAGGATCAGACGTATAAACTGGAAAGACATAGAGCCTGCAAATTTTGCTGCTGGAGCTGGTACTCTAGATAAGGGCAAGATCACAGGTGTAACGAGAATAGAAAACGACGAAGTACTTCTTATCCTTGATCTTGAAAGCATCGTTGAAGAGCTAGGAATTTACTCACCAAAGATCGAATTTGACGTAACAGACGATCAAAAGATCAAAGGTGCTGCTTTAGTTCTAGATGATAGCTCAACTGCTAGAAAGCTAGTAAAAGACGCACTTGAGAAGATGGGTCTTAGCGTAGTTGAAGCTAAAAACGGCGTTGAGGGATTAGAGAGAATGGAAGAGCTTTATCAAAGATATGGAGATAACTTAACAAAAGAGCTTAGAGTTATCTTAAGTGATATCGAAATGCCACAAATGGATGGATACCGCTTTGCTTCAACTATTAAAAATGATGATAGATTTAAAGATGTTCCGATTGTGTTTAACTCTTCATTAAGCAACGAATTTAGTGAGGTTAAGAGTAAAGAAGCCGGTGGTGCTGCGTATCTTACAAAATTTGATGCTGGTGTATTTTATCAAGAGGTGCTAAAAGTGATTGAAGCACATTCTAAATCTGCGAAGTGAGGTGAAGTATGGATGATATGAAAGAAATAATGGAAGACTTTTTAATAGAGGCTTTCGAACTTATTGAGCAGATAGACCATGACCTTGTTGAACTAGAGGCAAACCCTGAAGATTTGGAGCTTTTAAATAGAATTTTCCGTGTTGCTCACACAGTAAAAGGTAGCTCAAGCTTTTTAAATTTTGACGTTTTAACAGAGCTTACTCACCATATGGAGGATGTTTTAAACAAAGCTAGAAAAGGCGAGCTAAAGATCACTCCAGATATCATGGACGTTGTCCTTGAGTCAGTTGATATGATGAAAGGACTACTTGAGAGCATTAGAGATAACGGTAGTGACGCAGCCGCTGGCATTGATATTAAAAATATCTGCGCTAGCCTGACACAAATTTCTGAAGGTGAAGCACCAAGCGCAGCCCCAGAAACTCCAGCAGCACCAACTCCTGAGCCAGTAAAAGAGCCAGAACCAGCCGCACCAGCTGAAGAAGCAGCTCCTGAAGTAAGTGATGCTGAGCTTTCAAAGCTAAGTGACTCTGAGGTTGAAGCTGAGATAGAAAGACTCTTAAAAGTTAGAAAAGCAGAAGATCAAGCAAGACGTGCTTCAAAAGGCATAGCTCCAAAATCTCCTGAAGAGATAGCCCCAGCCGCAAGCGCTGCACCAGCACCTGCACCTAAGCCAGCTCCTAGTAGAGAAAGAGATGCAGATAAAAAAGTGCCAGCAGCTAGTAGCAGCAGTGCAGTAGCACAAGAGCAAACGATACGTGTTGAAGTAAAAAGACTTGATCACTTGATGAATTTAATCGGCGAGCTTGTTCTTGGTAAAAACCGTTTGTTAAAAATTTATGATGACGTAGAAGAGAGATATGAGGGCGAGAAATTCCTCGAAGAGCTAAATCAAGTAGTCTCAAGCCTAAGCTTAGTTACGACTGATATCCAGCTAGCTGTTATGAAGACGAGGATGCTTCCAATAGCAAAAGTCTTTAATAAATTCCCACGTATGATACGCGATCTTAGCCGTGAGCTTGGTAAGCAGATCGATCTTGAAATTTCAGGTGAAGAGACTGAGCTTGATAAATCAATCGTTGAAGAGATCGGTGATCCGCTAGTTCATATCATCAGAAACTCATGCGACCACGGTATCGAAGATCCTGAGACAAGAAAGGCAATGGGAAAACCTGAAAAAGGTCTTGTTCAGCTAAAAGCTTACAACGAGGGTAACCATATCGTTGTTGAGATAGTTGATGATGGTAAGGGCTTGGATGCTGATATGCTTAAAGCTAAGTCTATAGAAAAAGGCATCATCACTGAGCGTGAAGCTGATGCGATGAGTGAGAAAGAGGCATTTGGTCTTATATTTAAGCCAGGATTTTCAACTGCAGCGAAGGTTACAAACGTATCTGGTCGTGGCGTTGGCATGGACGTTGTTAAGACAAACATTGAAAAACTAAATGGTATCATTGATATCGAGAGTGAAGTTGGAAAAGGCACAGTTATGAAGCTTAAAATTCCACTTACACTTGCGATCATTCAATCACTTCTTGTCGGAACACAAGAGGAATTTTATGCGATACCACTTGCGAGCGTTCTTGAAACTGTTCGCGTACCTATCGATGATATCTATACGATCGATGGCAAAAACGTTCTAAGACTAAGAGATGAGGTCTTATCTCTTGTTAGACTTTCAGACGTCTTTGGAGTCAATAAAGTCTTTGACGGCGGAGATCAAACTTATGTCGTTATCATCGGCGTTGCCGAGGCAAAACTGGGCATCATCGTTGATACTTTAGTTGGTCAAGAAGAGATCGTTATTAAGTCAATGGGTGATTATCTACAAAATATCCCAGGCATCGCTGGAGCTACTATAAGAGGCGATGGCCGCGTAACTCTTATCATAGACGTTGGTGCTATGATGGAGATGGCAAAGGATATTAAGGTAAATATTAGAGCCGAAATGGAAGATAGCACTAAAGCAAAAGAGAAACCAAGCGATTATAAGGTTCTAATCGTTGATGACTCTAAGATGGATAGAACCATCATGCAAAAATCGCTTGAGCCAATCGGCGTCACAATCATAGAAGCAACTAACGGAGTAGAAGCACTCAATATAATTAAATCAGGCGAGCATGCATTTGATGCGGTGCTCATTGATATTGAGATGCCAAGGATGGACGGATATACTCTAGCTGGTGAAATTCGAAAATACTCTAAGTATCGCACTTTACCGCTAATAGCAGTAACATCAAGAACGTCTAAAACTGATAGATTGCGCGGAGTAGAGGTTGGTATGACAGAATATATCACAAAACCATATTCGTCAGAGTACCTTGAAAACGTTGTTAGAAAAAATATTAAATTAGGTTAGGGGTTAGGTGATGAATGATAAACTAAACCAAGTTTTAAGCAAACAAAAACAGCAAATTGACGAGCCTGAGATAAAAAACAACGAAGATATAGTCCAACTTGTAGGCTTCGTTGTTGGCGAAGAAGAGTATGCGATACCTATTTTAAATATCCAAGAGATAATCAAGCCTATCGAATACACCCGTGTTCCTAGTGTGCCTGACTATGTCCTTGGTGTATTTAACTTGCGTGGAAACGTTATCCCTCTTATTGATTTGCGAAAACGTTTTTCATTAAATGTTACAAAGCAAAGCTCAAATACAAGATATATCGTCATGAAAGATGAGGATAACATCGCAGGCTTCGTGATAGACCGCTTGACGGAGGCTATCAGGATAGACCGTAACAGGATTGATCCGCCGCCAGAGACTTTGGTAAAAGACAAAGGCATGATCTATGGTATCGGCAAACGCGATCAAAATATCCTTACGATTTTAAAGGTTGAGAGCCTTTTAAAGCGTGATTTTTAGGGCATAGCTTGATAAAACTTTGTGTTTTTGACTTTGACTCTACGATAATGGACGGCGAGACGATTGATATCCTCGCCGCCGCTAATAACGCCAGTGATGAGGTGGCTAGCATAACGAAGCGTTCTATGAACGGCGAACTTGATTTTTTTGAAAGTCTTACAGCAAGAGTAAAATTTTTAAAAGGAATGCCACTTTCAAAGGCAGATGAAATTTGCAAAAATTTACCTATCATGCCAGGAGCTAGCGAGCTTATAGACGCTCTAAAGCAAAAGGGCATAAAAGTCGTGGTTTTTAGTGGTGGTTTTCACATCGCGACTGATAAGATGCAAGAAAAACTTAAATTTGATGCAAATTTTGCAAATATTTTGCACCATAAAGATGGAATTTTAACAGGTGAAGTTGGCGGAGAGATGATGTTTGGTAGCTCAAAAGGTGAGATGATAGATCGCTTAAAGGGGCTATTAAATTTAGATAAAAGTGAGATCATGTGCGTTGGCGACGGCGCTAATGATATTTCGATGTTTAGAAAATGTGATCTAAAGATTGCCTTTTGTGCGAAAGAAATTTTAAAAAAAGAGGCGACGCATTGCGTGGATGTCAAGGATCTGCGTAAAATTTTAAATTTTATAAGGTAAAAAATGTATGACAATGAAGCTAAATTTTCTCTTTGGTGTGACTTTATAGAGAGAGATTTTTTACAAAACGAATTCAACTCTTTGCTAGAAAAAGGCGTTATAAACGGAGCTACAAGCAACCCAGCTATCTTTAAAACAGCTTTTGCATCACCTGCTTACAAACAGATCATACAAAATAGCAACAAGCGTCACCCAAAAGATCTATATGAAATTTTAGCGACTCAAGATATCAAGATCGCCGCATGTAAAATGCTAAAAAACTACGCAAATGGCGATGATGGCTTTGTTAGCATAGAGGTTGATCCAAATTTAAGTGGTGATACGGCTGCTACGATAGAAGAGGGCATCAGGCTTCATAGCCTCATATCAATGCCAAATGTCATGATAAAGATCCCAGCTACAAAAGAGGGCTATGAGGCGATGAGTGCGCTTATGGCAAGAGGTATCAGCGTAAATGCGACGCTCATTTTCTCGCCAGATCAGGCTAAAAACTGCCTAGAGGCTTTTAAAGAGGGCAGTAAGGCTTATGCAAGCCGCTTTGTGGATACGACGATGCCAAAAGGCGTTATCAGCGTTTTTGTTAGTAGATTTGATAGAAAGCTTGATGAGACAATGTCTGCAAAGAGCCTACCAACAGGACAGATCGGCATAATGAACGCTGCAAATATCTATCATATCATTGAGGATTTTGGCTTAGAAAACGTAAGGACACTTTTTGCAAGCACTGGCGTAAAAGGCGGTGGCTTAAGAGGGGATTATTACGTTAGGGAGCTAATGTATAAAAACTCTATAAACACAGCTCCGATAGAGACGATAAAAGAATTTATAAAAGAAAAAGCTGAGGCAAAAAATGCCCCTAGCAAAGAAAATATCTCAAGCTTTTTCCACATCATAAAAAATAATGATATCGATATAAATGCTACTTATAAAGAGCTTTTAAATGATGGCTTAAAGCAGTTTGTTGCAGCATTTGATGAAATTATGAAATCACTTTAATGACCAAACAAGACCTAGACTCATATCTGTGCTCTTTAGTAGATAAAGGCGGTAGCGATCTTCATCTAAAGTCTGCAAGCCTTGTTTATGGGAGATTTAATGGTGAGATCATGCCACTTAGTGAAGAAAATTTAGACCCAAGTGATGCGGTAGCTATAGCAAATGAGCTTTTGGGGACTAAATTTGATGAGTTTATGGATAAAAAAGATATAGATTTTTCTTATAAACTAAATGATGAGTACTGCTTTCGTGTAAATATGTTTTTGCAGATAAATGGAATTTCTGCTGTATTTCGTGTCACTCCAACGAAAATTCCAACCATAAAAGATCTAAATTTACCAAGCGTGATAGAAAAAATTTGCACAGAGACCACTCGTGGCATCATTTTAGTGACTGGCCCAACTGGAAGTGGCAAGACGACAACGCTTGCAAGCATGATAAATTTCATCAACCAAACAAAAAGATCGCACATCGTGACTATCGAAGATCCGATTGAGTATGTATTTAATGACGATAAAAGTATAATCAATCAGCGCTCCATAGGGGCAGATGCGCTAAATTTCTCAGATGCGCTAAGGGCTTCACTTAGAGAAGATCCTGATATCATTTTGGTTGGTGAGATGAGAGATCTTGAGACGATTGAGACTGCCATTAGAGCTGCTGAGACTGGTCACTTGGTGCTTTCGACACTTCACACACTTGATGCAAAAGAGAGCGTAAATAGAATAGTAAATAGCTTCCCTCAAGGCGAGCGAGATAAGGTCAGTCTTATGTTCTCTTCAGTGCTTGCTTGCGTCATCTCACAAAGGCTAGTTAAGACGCTTTTTGGCACAAGATGCCCAGCAGTCGAGATCATGAGAAAAAATACCCGCATAAAAGAGCTCATATCTGAAGAGAAATTTGATGAGATCGACCTTGCCATAGCTGAGTCAAAAAATACTTATGGCATGCAAACTTTTGATCAGCACCTGCTTGAACTTTATGAAAATAAGATAATTAGTGCCGAAGTAGCGCTTGATAATGCTAGCAATAGGGGCGATTTGCAACTTAAGATAAAAAGCTCAAATGTAGCAGGTTTTAGCTTTGAAAATGGTGTAAATTTTGGCAAACCTCAAAGCAAACAAGATCAACCTGAAGTGATCGCGCTTAAAGAAATTTAAATAAGCTTTATCTGAAATTTATAAAGCATTAGATAAAATCAGCACCTATTTTTTATGAAAGGAAAACGATGTTAGAAGGAATCGTTAGAGAGAGTATCGGTAAGAAGTCTGCGAAGGCTTTGAGAAGAGATGGTTATCTAATCGCCAACATTTATGGCAAGGGATTAGAGAATGTTGCAGCTGCTTTTAAAGTCAATGACTTTATTAAAGAAGCACGCAAAAAAGAGAGCCTTGCTTTTGATGTAAAAGTAGGCGGAAAAGTTTATAATGTCGTTATTGTTGATTACCAAAGAGATGTTGTTACAAGCGATCTTAAACACGTAGATCTAAAAGTAGCACTTCCAGGCGTTTTATCAAAATATATGATCCCAGTTAAGCCAGTTGGAACACCTATTGGTCTTAAAAATAAGGGTGTTTTGATCCAGTCAAAAAGGCGTCTTTGCGTAAAATGCACGGCTGAAAATTTACCAAATTCATTTGACGTTGATGTAAGCAAACTTGACATTGATGATACGATTTTGGTTCGTGATATCACAGCTCCTAAAGGCGTTACTATCATTGACGCTGACCGTGTTGCGGTACTTGGAGTTATTAAAGCTAAATAAAAAGGGCTTTTGTGACACTAATAGCGGGGCTGGGCAATCCTGGTCCCAAATACGAAAATACTAGACACAACATAGGCTTTATGCTTATAGACCTCCTAAAAGACTCAAATTTCAAAGATGTTAGTTCAGCTAAATTTCAAGGCGAAGTTTTTAAATTTAACGACATTATCTTGCTAAAACCAACAACTTTTATGAACCTCTCAGGTCAAAGTGTTAAGGCGGTAAAAGACTTTTATAAGCCAGATAGGATCATCGTCATCCACGACGATCTTGATCTTAGTTTTGGTGCGGTTAAATTTAAAAAAGGCGGCAGTAGCGGCGGACATAACGGCATAAAATCGATCGATAATCTAATAGGCAACGACTACGAAAGAGTGCGCGTTGGCATAGGGCATGAGGGCGATGCTAAAAATTTTGTCCTTGGCGAGTTTAGCGATGAAGAAAAAAAGGCTTTAGATGAAATTTTAGCCTATACAAAAAATGCAGTTTGCGAGCTACTAAAGAGCGACATCAACGAAATTTCACAAAAATTTACGGTAAAAAAAGGTCTTATCAAATGAAACTATACGCCAGATACGTTGGCTGGGTCTATATAAAATCTTTTCTTATCGTATTTTTAGCGCTTGAGCTATTTTATGTTGGCATTGATCTGCTTACAAATTTAAAAGATCTGCCACCATCTGCGAACCTTCAGCTACTCTACGTTGGCCTTACTGCGCTAAGTGCCATTAGCTACGTTTTGCCACTTTCGCTCATCTTTGCGCTAATAATTTTACATGTAAATATGGTTCGCTCAAACGAGCTAATCAGCTTTTATGCTCTTGGCATTAGCAAAAATAAGCTCATTTTGCCGCCATTTCTTATCGCTTTTTTTGTGACTATTTTTTATGTCGGACTAAATTTTACGCCATTTGCTTATGCACATGATTATCAAAAAAGTATCGCCAAAAACACCGCTTTTTCAAAAAACACAAACGACTCATTTTTGAAATTTGAAGGCAAATTTATCTATATAAAAGAGCTAAACTCAGCCAAACAAAGGGCAAATGACGTGAGAATTTTTGACATTAACGGCACTGACTTGCTCTCAACAACCTTTGCCAACCACGCTAAATTTAAAGACAATGAGTGGGTTTTAGAGGATGTAAATCAGACCTTTTTGCCTCAAAATTTAGAGCTTGGCGAAAATGGCTTTAGTAAGGTAAAAAGCGAAAATTTAGATGCATTAAGAGGCTTTAAGCCAAAGAGCATCGAGAGCGCTGCAAGCGTTGAAAACTCGAAATTTAACATACCTGATGCGATAAATTTTATAAAGACATTTAAAAACGAAGGCATAGGGCTAGACAGCGCAAGAACAGCATTTTATAATCTTGCTATCACACCATTTTTTGCGCCATTTTTGCTGCTTATTTTTTACTATCATTTGCCAGTAACTGGTAGGTTTTTTAACCTAGCACTCTCAACATTTATCTTTGTCGTCATAACACTCGTAGTTTGGGGACTTCTCTTTATCTTAACCAAATTTGCTCAAACCTCAGTCATCTTGCCAGAGATCGGCATGGTGCTCCCTGTTATTTTGCTTTTTGCATACGCCATTTATCTCATAAAATCGCATCGTTAAGCCAAATTTTGGCAACTTTTTTGTAAAATCAAGCCATTTTAAAAAAGGCTATTTTATGGATTTTAAAGAGCTTGCAAGCAAATACAAAACCCCACTTTATATTTATGATTTTAACTACATTAAAGAGCGCTATGAGGCGCTAAAAAACGCATTTTACGCTAGAAAATCTCTGGTTTGCTACGCTGTAAAAGCAAACTCAAATTTAAGCGTTTTAAAATTTCTGGCTGATCTTGGAGCTGGATTTGACTGCGTGAGCATCGGCGAGGTCAAAAGAGCGCTACTAGCAGGAGCTAAAAGATATCAGATCATCTTTAGCGGCGTTGGCAAGAGTGATGAAGAGCTAAAAGAGGCTTTAGAAAATGAAATTTTGCTGATAAATGTCGAGAGTTTTGCTGAGCTTTTAAGGCTTGAAGAGATAGCAAAAGGGCTAAATTTAAAAGCTAGGATCAGCATCAGGGTAAATCCAGGCGTTGATGCAAAAACGCACCCATATATCTCGACAGGGCTAAATGAAAACAAATTTGGCGTCGATGCGGTGACTGCTAAAAAGATGTATATCCACGCTAAAGCTTCAGAGTTTCTTGAGCCAACTGGCATACACTTTCATATCGGCTCGCAGCTAACTTCACTAAGCCCGATAATAGACGCTGCAAAGATCGTTAGCGAGCTTTTAAGAGAGCTAAGAGCGCTTGAGATTGATATCAAATTCTTTGACGTTGGTGGCGGACTTGGCATCATATATAACGACGAAAAAGAGATAAATTTATATGACTACGCACAAGGAATTTTAGGCGCGCTAAAAGGTCAAGATGTGACTATCGTTTGCGAGCCAGGACGCTTCATCGTGGGCAATGCTGGCTACTTTGTCGCAAGCGTTTTATATGAGAAATTTAACGGCAAAAAGAGATTTGTCATCACTGATGGCGCGATGAATGATCTCATAAGACCAAGTCTTTATGGCGCGCATCACAAAATTTTTGTCGATGGTAAAGACGAAAATTTAGGCACTTGTGATGTGGTTGGTCCAGTTTGTGAAAGCGGCGACTTTTTAGCAAAAGATATAGAGCTGCCAGAGTGTAAGAGTGGCGATATCATCGTGGTTAAGGGAGCTGGGGCTTATGGTTTTAGCATGAGCTCAAACTACAATACAAGAAACAGAGCCGCTGAAGTTTGCGTGCTTGATGGCAAAGATAGGCTGATAAGAAGACGCGAGAGTTTCGAGGACGTCGTGGCACCTGAGATAGAATTTTTGGAGAGCGCTGATGCAAGAGCTAAATGAGCTTAGAAAAGAGATCGACGCGATCGATGATCTTATCTTAAACAAGCTAAATGAGAGAATGAAGCTTGTCGAGCAGATCGGCAAGCTAAAGCAAACGAGTGGGACGCCTATATATCGCCCTGAGCGTGAGCGAGCTATCATAAACCGCTTAACTAGCCTTAGCAAAGATAAAGCTTTAAATAAGGCTGCGATCGAGGCTATTTATCTTGAAATTTTTGCCGTTAGTAGAAATTTAGAGATGCCTCAAAAGATCGTCTATCTAGGACCTGAGGGCACCTATACGCATCAAGCGGCGCAGAGTAGATTTGGCGCGATGAGTGCCTATCTGCCACTTGCTACGATCGAGGCAGTTTTTACAAAGCTAGCTCAAAAAGAGGCAAAATATGGCGTTGTGCCTATCGAAAACAACACTGAAGGCGCTGTTGGAGCTACGCTTGATTGTTTGAGTAAATTTGATGATATAAAGATAGTAGCAGAGCTCTACGTAGATATCCACCACAGCTTTGTTAGCATAAATGAAAATTTAAAAGAGATAAAGCGAATTTACTCGCATCCGCAAGGCTACAACCAATGCCGTAAATTTTTAGAAGATCACCTGCTAAATGAGGTCGAATTTATCCCAGCCAAATCAACCGCCGCAGCCGCATATATGGCATCTATGGATAGAGAATCAGCCGCCATTTGCTCAAAAATCGCAGCTAAAATTTACAATGTGCCAATCGTATATGAGACTATTGAAGATAATATGGCAAATAGAACGAGATTTTTGATTTTAAGCGATTTTAAAAACGCCAAGGTTGAAAACTCGAAAACTTCGATCCTAGCCAAAACTGATCACCGCCCAGGACGCCTTGCTGATCTGCTTTCTATCTTTAAAAATGAAAATATCAATATCACAAAACTTGAGTCACGTCCTATAAAGCAGCGCGAATTTAAGTCAATATTTTACCTTGACTTTGAGGGGCATATCGACGATGAGAAGGTGCAAAACGCCTTTGAACTCGCAAAAGAGAGCGGCGCTGAGATAACGTGGCTTGGAAGCTATTTAAACGGAGATGAGTAATGAAATTTAATGACTTTTTAGATGATCTAGTAAATTACGAGGCTGGGAAGCCGATCGAACTTGTGGTTAGAGAGTTTGGCATTGAGGCAAAAGATGTGATAAAGCTAGCGAGCAATGAAAACCCTTTTGGCACTAGCAAACGCGTAGAAGAGGCGCTAAAAGAGGTCGCTAAAAACGCACATCTCTATCCAGACGATAGCTACTTTGAGCTAAAAGATGGGCTGGCTAAGAAATTTGGCGTAACTAGCAAAAATCTAATCATCGGCTCTGGAAGCGATCAGATCATAGAGTATGCGCTTCACGCAAAGGCAAACAAGCAAAGTGGCGTTTTGATGGCTGGCGTGACATTTGCGATGTATGAAATTTATGCAAAACAAACTGGGGCTAAAATTTACCGCACAAAGAGCGTTGAGCATAATTTGAGTGAGTTTTTAGAAATTTATAATGCACACAAAGATGAAATTTCAGTCATTTTTCTTTGCTTGCCAAATAACCCATTAGGCGAGTGCATTGATGCTGGTGAGGTCTATAAATTTATAAAAAACATTGGTGAAAACACGCTTGTGGTGCTTGATTGTGCCTACAACGAATTTGCCAAATTTAAAGATAGCAAAAAAGAGATAAAGCCAAGCGAGGTGGTGAAATTTAAAAACGTAATCTATCTTGGCACTTTCTCAAAGGCCTACGCACTTGGTGGCATGCGCGTTGGATACGGCGTGGCAAATGAAGAGATCATAGGCGCACTTTCAAAGCTAAGAGCTCCTTTTAACATCACAACTCCAAGCTTAAGAGCGGCGATCGTGGCACTTGGTGATGATGAGTTTGTGCAAAAAACTATGCAAAACAACTTCGAGCAGATGAAGAGATATGAGGAATTTGCAAGGCAAAATGGCATTGAGTTTATCCCAAGCTATACAAATTTCATCACATTTAAATTTAACGAGCCAAAATCAAGCCAGATATGCGAAAAGATGCTAAAAAAAGGTATAATTTTACGAGATTTAAAAAGCTATGCCTTAAATGCGGTGAGAATCACCATCGGTCAGGCATGGCAAAACGATAGAGTTTTTGAAGAGTTAAAGCAAATTTTAAAGTAGGGATATGGATTTTAAGGCATTACTTCATCAAATAAGTCAAATTTATCAAAAGCTTTCACTAAAACAAAAGATCGTCGCGGGCAGCTCGATCGTCTTAGTTGTGGCTTTTTTGGTATTTTTAACGCTTTACAAAAGTAAAAGTGATAGCTTTGCAGGATATAGCGTCCTTTTTGAAAACATTAGCCCAAGCGACTCAGCCTTAATAGTCGATCAGCTAAACAAAGATGGCATCAAGTATAAACTAGCAAACGAGGGCACTATCCTTGTGCCAACGAGCGATGTCTATAAAGAGCGTATCGCTGTTGCAACGCTTGGCATACCAAAAGAGAGCAAGATCGGTTTTGAAATTTTTGACAAGCAAGAATTTGGCGCAACAGACGCCGAGCAAAGAGTTAAATTTCAAAGAGCGCTCGAGGGTGAGCTAGCTAGAACGATCGAGAGCCTCTCATCTATCCAAAAAGCAACCGTAAGAATAGCCATACCAAAAGAGAGCGTCTTTACTGAAAGACAAGCACTTCCGACCGCTTCTATCGTAGTCGAGCTAAAGTCAGGCGTTAGTCTAAATGCGAAGCAAATTTTTGGCATTAAAAACCTAGTCGCTGCCTCTGTTACAAATTTAAGCACAGAAAATGTCAAGATAGTAAATCAAGATGGCGTCGCACTTGGCGATGAAGACGGAGAGTTTGATAGTGATGCCATAGCTCAGCAGATCCGCTATAAGCGCGAGTTTGAAAATAATTACGAGCAAAAGATCGTAAATGTCCTAGCTCCTATCGTAGGCGGCGCTGACAAGGTCGTAGCAAAGGTAAATATCGACTTTGACTTTGATAAAAAAGATACAAAAAGCGAGGTTTATGACCCAAATAACGTCGTAAGAAGCGAGAGTAACATCGAAGAAAAGCGTCAAGGATCAGCTCCAAATGAAGTGGGTGGCGTCCCAGGTGCGGTTAGTAACATAGGTCCAGTTCAAGGACTAGATGATAGCACTTTAAAAGAGCAATACAACAAAAGCTCACAGCAGACAAACTACGAAATTTCAAAGAAAGTGACAAATGTCAAAGGGCAGTTTGCGAGCATAAACAGAGTAAGCGCAGCTGTCGTTATAGACGGACTTTATCAGAGCAAAAAGGATAAAGATGGCAAGCCAACTGGCGAGCTTGAATTTGCCCCGCTTACCAAAGAGCAAAGAGAATCAATCACAAATTTAATCAAGCAATCAATCGGCTACAATCAAAATAGAGGCGATGAGGTAAGCTTGGATAACTTCGAGTTTAAAACTGGCAAAGATGTCAGCACTGGTGAAAAAGTAGACGGCTTTATGAGTAACTACGTAATGCCGTTCTTGCCGCTACTAAAATACATCTTTGCACTTGTTTTACTCTACTTTTTCTACAAAAAGGTCATCGTGCCATTTATGCAAAAAATGCTTGAGGAGACCAGAGAGGAAGAGGAGCAAGCCCAGGACGATCTTGAAGAGATCGAGATGGATGCAGAAGATACGCTCGAGAAATTTAAAGCCGCTCGCAAGAAGGTCGAGGAGCAGCTTGGCCTTAGTGGTGAATTTAACGAAGACGAGCTAAAATACGACGTCCTTCTTGAAAAGATGAAGATAGTAGTCACCGAGCGAAGTGAGGAAATTTCAAATTTACTCCAAGATATGGTTAAAAACGATAGTGAATTTAACATGCGTAAGGAAATTTGATGTCTATAAAACTAACCGATAAGCAAAAGATGATATATGATGATCTTTCGATGCCTGAAAAGATCGCTATTTTACTGATCCAGCTTGGTGAAGAGGCGACAGCTCTTATATTTTCTCATATGGATGTTGATGTCATCACCGAAATTTCAGGCTACATAGCAACTGCAAAAAATATAGACAAACAAGTTGCAGGCGCCATTTTGGAAGAATTTTACGCTCTCATGCAGTCAAATCAATATATGAGAAGCGGTGGCTTAGAGTATGCAAAAGAAATTTTATACCGCACATTTGGCCCAGAGGCTGCTCAGAAAATTTTAGACAAGCTTGCTAAAAGCATGGAAAACTCAAAGAGCTTTGGCTATCTTGATAAGATAAAACCACAACAGCTCGCAGATTTTATCGTAAAAGAGCACCCTCAAACTATTGCGCTAATCCTAGCCCACATGGACTCAACAAGTGCCGCCGAGACGCTAAGCTTTTTCTCAGATGAGCTAAGAAGCGAAGTTGTGATCAGGATGGCAAATCTTGGCGAGATCAGCCCATCGGTCATCAAGCGTGTCTCAACTGTGCTTGAGGGCAAGCTTGAGAGCCTCACATCTTACAAGGTCGAGGTTGGTGGCCCAAGAGCTGTGGCAGAAGTGCTTAACAGGCTTGGTCAAAAAGCTAGCAAAAGCACGATCGAGCGCATTGAACAAAGCGATGATAAGCTTGCTACAACGATCAAAGAGCTTATGTTTACCTTTGAAGATATTATCAACCTTAACGCAACTGCGATTAGAGAAATTCTCAAAAATGTCGATAAAAAGGACCTTATGGTTGCATTTAAGGGCTCAAGTGATGGCATTAAGGATAAATTTTTGTCAAATATGTCTCAGCGTGCAGCCGAAGCATTCAAAGAGGAGATGCAATACCTTGGCGCTGTGCGTGTAAAAGACGTTGAAGAGGCACAAAGACGCATCGTTGAGGTCGTTCAAGGTCTAGCTGATCAAGGTGTCTTCCAAGTTGGCGAAGCAGATGAGATGATAGAATGAAAAGTAGCGTAATAACAAGTGAGACCTCGCCGGCTCATTTTATAGAAAATTATAGATTTAAGGTGCTTGGAAGTAACGAAAGAGCCCAAGATAGCGCACCTGTTTTGATAGAAGAAAATAATCTTAGTGAAGAGCTAAATGAACAAAGCTTAGAGCAAGGTGGTGAAAATTTTGCGTCGCAAAGTCAGCCAGTTCACCAAATGCAGCCAAGCATGCAAAGCCATTTTGGCTCTCAGCCTCAGCCAGCTCACCAGCCTGGATTTGACTCAAGTTTTGTTGAGGAGCTACTTAAAAAGACCGATGAGCTAAGCAGCAACATCATCAAGCTTCAAATGCAAATAGAAAATCAAGAGAGTGAATTTGCAAAACGTCTTGAAGCTGAGATCGCCCGTGCAAAAGAGGATGGCAAAAACGAAGGCATCGCTCAAACAAATGCTGCAAACGAGGCAAAGATAAAGGAGCTTGAGGCTAAATTTAACGCTTCAGCTGCAAAGTTAGATGAGCAATACGCTAAATTTGATGAGTTTTTGAAAAAGAGCGAGGAAGAGCTTGGACAAACTGCGATAAAGATCGCAAAAGAGGTGATAGAAAAAGAGGTGTCAAGCGCATCTAGCCAGATCGCTCATCACCTAGCAAATTCGCTCATTAAAGAGCTAAGCGATGTAAAAAATATAGAAATTCGCGTTAATCCTGAAGATAGCGAGTATCTAAAAGAGCAGTTTAGTAAAAACGAACGCGTAAAAGTAAGCGCTGATGATGCTATAAGTAAAGGTGGCGTGGTGATCATAAGCGAGGGCGGAAACATCGATGCAACGATGCAAACAAGGCTTGAGAAGCTAAAAATGCTGGTAAATAATGAATAAAGACGTTAAAAGCCTAAATGTTGATGAGCTAAACGCGCTTTGCCACGACATCAGAGATAAAATTTTAGCCACTGTTAGCAAAAATGGCGGTCATCTTAGCTCAAATATCGGCGCAGTCGAGATCATCGTTGCGATGCATAAAATTTTTGACGTTACAAAAGATCCGTTTATTTTTGATGTGAGCCACCAAAGCTACGCGCACAAGCTACTAACTGGGCGCTGGGATAGCTTTGATACGCTTAGAAAATTTAACGGCATCAGCGGCTACACAAAGCCAAGCGAGAGCAAATTTGACTACTTTGTGGCAGGCCATAGCTCAACGTCTATTTCGCTTGCAGTTGGCGCTGCAAAGGCGATCAAACTAAAAAATGAAGAGCGCTTGCCAGTGGCTGTCATAGGCGACGGCTCGCTAAGTGGCGGCATGGCGTATGAGGCGCTAAATGAGCTTGGGGATAGAAAATATCCTTGCGTCATCATCCTAAACGACAATGAGATGAGCATAAGTAAGCCAATAGGCGCGCTTAGCAAGTATCTAAGCCAGATGATGGCAGGGCAGTTTTATCAAAAATTTAAAGGCAGGGTTGAGCGCTTTTTAAGCTACATGCCAGACTCCGCAGCCTACATGGCTAGACGCATGGAGGAGGGCATCAGACTCATCACTCCTGGCATGTTTTTTGAAGAGCTTGGGCTTGAGTATATAGGCCCAGTCGATGGACACGACCTCTCAGCACTTCTTAGCACATTTGAAACTGCCAAAAACATGAAAAAGCCAGTCATCGTACACGTGCAGACGCTAAAGGGCAAAGGGTATGAATTTGCCGAGGGTTACTATGAAAATTGGCATGGAGTTGGGCCGTTTGATCTAAAAAGTGGCGAATTTATAAAAAGACAGTCAAACAAGTCAGCCACGGCGATCTTTAGCGAGCAACTTTTAAAGATGGCAAGAGAGTACAGCGACATCGTTGGTGTAACGGCTGCGATGCCAACAGGCACTGGCATGGACGCGCTCATACATGAGTTTCCAGACCGCTTTTGGGACGTGGCGATAGCCGAGCAGCACGCAGTTACCTCGATGTCAGCCATGGCAAAAGAGGGCTTTAAGCCATTCGTCGCGATATATTCGACCTTTATGCAAAGGGCCTACGATCAGGTCATTCACGACGCTTCTATCTTAAATTTAAACATAACCTTTGCGATGGATAGGGCAGGCATCGTGGGTGAAGACGGCGAAACGCATCAGGGCGCTTTTGATATTAGCTTTTTAAACGCTGTGCCAAACATGGTTCTTTTTGCCCCAAGGTGCGAAGAGAGCATGAAAAATGTTATGGAATTTGCCTACTCTTACAAGGGTGTTAGCGCGTTTAGATATCCGCGTGGGGCGTTTATCTTAAGAGATGAGTTTAAAGCTAAGCCACTTGAGTTTGGCAAGGGTGAAATTTTAGCTGACGCAGAGTCGGATATAGCATTTTTAGGCTATGGCAATGGCGTTGGCAAGGCAAATTTGGTTAGAAATTTACTAGTTGGCAAGCTTGAAGCTATCCTTGTCGATCTAGTCTTTGTAAAACCACTTGATAGTGAGCTTTTGCTGGATCTTGCAAAACGCACTAAAAAGTGGTATATCTTTAGTGATAGTGCTAAAAAAGGCGGTGTTGGCGAGATCGTAAGTGCGTTTTTGCAAGAAAATGGCATATCAAATGTAAGCGTTGTTAGCTTTGAGTATGATGATAAATTTATCCAGCATGGTTTGACAGCAGAGGTTGAAAAGAGCCTTGGCATAAGCGCTGAGCAAATTACCCAAAAATTACTAGAGAATAATTAATATCATTTAATAAAGAAACGTTTAATATTACTTTTGCTAGCATAAAGCAAAAATTTGTATAGGGGAAAATTATGCAATATGTATCGTTGCTAAAACAGTCTGGGCTTAAAGTAACGCCGCAGCGTCTTAGCGTTTTGAGAATTCTTGATCGTCACACACATCCAACGATCGATGAGCTTTATGATGAAATTTTGAAAGAAAATCCATCAGTTTCGCTCGCAACTGTTTATAAAAACCTAAACACTCTAAAAGATGAGGGTCTTGTGGTTGAAGTAAATATCGTAAATCAAAAGGCGAGATATGACATTTACGAGCATCCGCATATCCACGTGGTTTGCGAAAACTGCGGTAGCGTCGAGGATATGAGCTATGACGACTCAGAGCTTGGCAAATACCAAGAGGCGCTTGAAAAAAAGATCGGTAACATCATCGAGCGCCTAAATATCGTTGCTAGCGTAAAAAGCTGTAAACACTGCCGATAAGGCAAAATTTATGTTGCATAATGCAACATAAATTTTTATTTTTCTTCATAAAACACTTCAAGCAAGCCTGAAATTAGCATTTTTCTCATTATTTTAAGCACTAACTTGCTAAAATAAACAAAAAATTTCGGAGAAAAATGTGGGTTTGGAGATAGAGCGTAAATTTTTACTCAAAAATTCTCAAATTCTAGATTTTTTAAAAGATGCTGGAGTAGTTTTTAAGCACCTTGAAATTTCTCAGTTTTACACCAAGATCACGCAAAATGAAGAGATCCGCTTCAGAAGTGAAGAGGGTAAATTTATAAAAACGATCAAGCTTGGCAAAGATCTTATAAGAGAAGAAAATGAGGAATTTTGCGAAAAGGCGGAGTTTAAAAAGGCTCTAAAAAACCGCATTGGACGCGTCATCACAAAAGATAGATACATTTTTCGGCTAAACAATAATCCCTGCAACATTGATATCTTTAAAGATGATTTAAACGGCCTTTGCACGTTTGAGATAGAATTTAGTGATGAAAATGAGGCTGTATATTTTAAACTGCCACCATTTTTGGAGCAGTTTTGCCAAGCTGATGTCACCTGCGATAAAAGATATAAAAACAAATTTCTAGCCATCCACGCAAACGAAAATGAACAAATCGACTACAAAAGAGCCTACAATGTCTTTAAAAACAAAGAAATTTCGCCAAATTTTACTGCGAATTTAAAAAGCGGCGAGGCACTTAGGGCTTTATTTTTAAGCATATACAAAGAGATAAAGAAGCTAAAGAGCGACTATCTGCAAGAACATGACGAGGAAATTTTGCATAGCCTGCGTGTAAATTTAAGAAAAGTTAGGTCGTTACTTAAAATTTTTAACGGCGTTTTTGATGAAAAAGTGACGCTTTTTTTTGGAGAGAATTTTAAAATTTTGGCAAATTCAACCAACAAAAAGCGAGACTTAGACATATTTCTAAGCTTTTTAAACGAGCAAAAGCATGCAAATGAGCTAATTTACTTTGTGCAAAAGGCTCTAAATTTAGAGTATGAAAACGTAAAAAGCTACCTAGGCGACGAGGAAAACTACGCATTTTTAAAAGAGTGGGAGATATTTTTAAACGAGGGCGAGTTTTACAGGTCAAAGCTCTTTGATGTGAGCCTTTCGCGCCTTGGCTCGTTTAAGCTAAGAACGCTTCTAGTTTTGGCTCAAAAGAGACTAAAAAGCCTAGATCAAGACTGCCCAAATGAGAGCTTTCACAAGATCAGGATCGAGCTTAAAAAGGTGAGATATACCTACGAGTTTTTGAGTGAGATCTTTTATTTTGACGGGCTTAAAAAGTATGAAGAGCGGCTAAAAGATATGCAAGAGATCTTTGGATCGCTTCAAGACTATGACGTCTGGCTGGGCATCTTAGAGCGTTTGCCAGAGGTTGCTGGCAAGGAAAAACTTGAGAGCAAAATCTACAAACAAATTTACAAAACCAGAGAAGAGATACTAAAAAAACGGCTTAAATTTATAAAAGTAACTCGCAAGATCTCGCGAAATTTAAAAATTTACTACATATAAAGGTCTAAAATTTATGCAAAAACAAGAAAAAATAGTTGATATGTTTAACCAGATCGCTCCGACTTACGACGTCGCAAACAGGGTTTTAAGCCTTGGCGTGGATGTGAGCTGGAGGAAATTTGCTTGCAGATATATGCTAGAAATTTTTAAAAATAAGAGCATAAATATCGTGGACGTGGCTTGCGGCACTGGCGATATGATGGGGCTTTGGAGTGAAATGGCAAAAGAATTTGATGTGGAGGTAAAAAGCCTAACTGGCATCGATCCATCAAGTGGCATGCTAAAAGAGGCAAGGGCGAAATTTCCAAATTTTAAATTTATAGAAGCCTACGCTGATAATACGACGCTTGCAGGCGGTGAGGCTCAAATTTTAAGTATAAGCTACGGCATCAGAAACGTGGTTGAGCGAAAGGCTGCACTAAGAGAGTTTAATAGAGTGCTTGCCCCAGATGGCTACGTAGTTGTGCTTGAATTTACAAAGCGCCAGAAAAAGGGCTTAATAACTGCGCTAAGAGATTTTTATCTAAGTAAAATTTTGCCAAGTATCGGGGGCTTTATCTCAAAAAACAAAGAGGCATACGAGTATCTGCCAAGCTCGATAGAAAATTTCCTCGATGCAAAGAGCTTTTGCGACGAGCTTATAGAGGCTGGCTTTGAGATAGAGCTTTGCAAGGGCTTTAGCATGGACATCTCGACGCTATTTATCGCTAAAAAGGTCAAAGAGATCAATGCTTAGCGTATCTGAGCTAAACGAAAAAGCAAAGGCACTGCTTGAGGCAACCCTTGACTACGTCGAGGTAAGTGGCGAAATTTCGCGCCTAACAAAGCATGCCTCTGGGCACTGGTACTTCACACTAAAGGACGAAAAGTCAAGCATCTCAGCTGTGATGTATCGTATGAATAACCAAAAGGTCAAATTCCTGCCAAAAGAGGGCTTGAAGGTCAAAATTTATGGCAAAGTGACCATCTACTCGCCAAGTGGGTCTTATCAGCTAGTGGCTAGTGCTATGCTGCCTGATGGCGAGGGCGAGCTTGAGCTTGCGTTTAGACAGCTTAAAGAAAAGCTCGAAAACGAGGGGCTTTTTGACATCGGCGTAAAAAAAGAGATACCAAATTTACCTAAAAAAATAGCCCTTGTCACAAGTGCCACTTCAGCAGCACTTCAGGATATGCTAAAAGTCGTCACGAGCCGCTGGAGGCTAAGTGAAATTTATATATTTGACGCACTAACTCAGGGTGAAAATGCCCCAAGCTCGCTTATAAAAGCCTTGAGAAAAGCCGATAGATACGGCGTTGATGTGATCGTTTTGGCGCGCGGAGGCGGTAGTAAAGAAGACCTTTGGTGCTTTAACGACGAGGGTTTGGCACGTGAAATTTACGCTACCAAAACGCCTGTCATAAGCGCTATCGGCCACGAGATCGACTACGTCATAAGCGACTTTGTAGCAGACTGCAGATCTCTTACGCCAAGTGCAGCCATGCTTGATCTGCTGCCTGATGAAGAGGCGTTTTTCCAGTATCTTGACAGGCTCAGCGACGATCTTGACAGCGCTTTAAATTTAAAGATCACAAAGAAGCAAAATTTATTAAATTTACTACTTTCTAAATTTTCATCAAACGCTCTAAAAGCTAGGATCGAGCTAAAATTTAGTGAGGTGGCAAACAAGCAAAATGCCATAACAAATGCCGTATCAAGGAAAATTTTAGTTCTTGGCTCAGCCCTTGGCTCGCTAGAGAAGGCTTATGAGATGAGGGAGCTCTTTTTTGAGAGCACGAAGGGGCTTATCGAGGTTAGAAAAGATGGCAAGAGGGCTGATCTTAGGGATTTAAATTCCAATGATGAGATCGAGCTTATCTCTCAAAATACACATAAAAAAGCAATTATCAAGGAGTAAAAATGAGTAGAAAAATCAACTTTAGCGCAGGACCAAGCGCGATACCACTAGATGTTTTAGAGCACGCAAAGGCCGAATTTACCGACTACAGAGGCGAGGGCTACTCTATCATGGAGATCAGCCATAGGAGCAAGACCTTTGAGGAGATCCACTTTGGTGCGATGGAGAAGATAAGAAAGCTTTATGGCATCGGCGATGAGTATGAAATTTTATTTTTGCAAGGTGGCGCACACTTGCAATTTAGCATGATACCGATGAATTTATACCAAGGTGGCAGGGCTGAGTACGCAAATACTGGCGTTTGGACAAACAAAGCGATCAAAGAGGCAAAAGTGCTTGGCGTAAATGTAGATGTCGTAGCAAGCAGCGAGGATGAAAATTTCTCTTATATCCCTGAGTTTAAATTTAGCGACGATGCCGACTACGCCTACATCTGCTCGAACAACACGATTTATGGAACGCAGTATAAGGCTATGCCAAAGACCAAATCGCCCCTAGTTGTCGATGCTTCGAGCGACTTTTTCGCTAGACCGCTTGATTTTAGTAGTATCGGCTTGCTTTATGGCGGCGCTCAGAAAAATGCAGGCCCAAGTGGTGTGACTATCGTCATTTTAAGAAAAGATCTAGTTGGTCGCGTGAGCAGCCAAAACGTCCCTATGTTTTTACGCTACAAAACGCACGTAGAGGCAAACTCACTCTATAACACACCACCAACTTTTGGAATTTATCTTTTAAATTTAACCATGCAGCACCTACTAGATCTTGGCGGACTTGCCGAGGTTGAGAAGATAAATGCCAAAAAAGCAAGCACGCTTTATAATATCATCGATAGCTCAAATGGCTTTTACGTGGGTCACGCTAAAAAATCAAGCAGATCAGATATGAACGTGAGCTTTACCATACCAAAAGATCATGCGCTTGAGCCAGTTTTCGTAGAAGAGGCGCTAAAAGAGGGCATGCTTGGGCTAAAAGGCCACAGACATCTTGGCGGCATAAGAGCCTCTATTTACAACGCTGTTAGTCAAAGCGACGTTGATAAACTTGGCGAGTTCATGAGAGAATTTGCCAGAAAGCACGGCTGATGAACAAGGCAAAAAAAGCTTACGACGAAATTCCTTATTTCTCAGCTGCATTTAGCGACTGCTCGCCCGTTAGGATAGAGGCGGTTGCTAAATTTCTGGGCTTAAAGGCGGCAAATTTAAAAGATGCTAGAGTGCTCGAGCTTGGCTCATCGTATGGTGGCAATATCTTGCCATTTGCAGCTTCTCACAAAGAGGCAAAGGTCGTTGGCATCGATATCTCAAGCCACCAAGTAGAAGAGGGCAACAAGATCGCAAAGAAGATGAAATTAAAAAATTTCACCCTTCTTGAGCGTGACTTTTTGCACATGAATGAGCACGATATCAAGGAGCTTGGCGAGTTTGACTACATCATCGCTCACGGCGTTTATAGCTGGGTGAGCCCAAACGTAAGAGACGCGCTACTTGCAACGATAAAGGCGCTACTTAGCAAAGATGGCATCGCCTACGTCTCTTATAACACCTACCCAGGTTGGAAGAGCCTTGATATCTTAAGAGACTTCATGCTCTTTGCAAGCGCAAACAGGGGCGATAAAGAGTCGCTACCTCACGTCAAAGAGGAGCTAAATTTCTTGCAGGATTATTTGAAATTTAGCCTGCAAAACCAAAGCGACGTCGTCTATAAAGACAGCATGAAGCTACTTTTGACGCAGCTAAATTTCTTGCAAGGCATCATCGCAAAGGGTAGTGATTATTACATTTTGCACGACTTTTTGGAGGCTAGCAACGAGCCAACTTACTTTCATAAATTTGCTAAACACATCGATAAACACGGGCTTTGCTATATTATAGATGCTTCGCTAAACGATATCTTTGCAAGCTCGACTGGAATATATCGCTTTGACGCGCACATCGAGCAAAGCTACAACACTCGCATCAAAAAAGAGCAGCTAAATGACTTTTTGTTTAATAGATCCTTTAGAAAAAGCCTCATCGCTCATAAAGAAAGGCTTGAGGGCGCTGAGGACTTTGATGCAGTGCTTGGAGAGAGCGAGCTTGATAGGATTTATTTTACATATTTTAGCGAGCAGCCAAGGACAAAAACGCAAGAAATTTTAAGCAAAGCCTATCCGCAAAGCCTAAATTTAAGTGAAGTAAAGGCTGCACTTGGTGAGAGCGAGAGCGAAGCATTTATGGGGCTACTTGAAATTTTAAACGATCAAAACACTAAAATTTCATCCACAAAGCTTGCTGCACTTGCTTATGAGCCTAAAAAAACTAGGCTAAAACCTAGAGCAGCGGCGTATCTGGGGTATTTTCTGGAGGCTAGCTCACCAGTTATTTCTTTAGCAAATGAGCTAAATGGCAAGCTTAGTTTAAGCGTTGAAGAGATCAAGGCTGCCTTGAAATTTGACGGCAAGGCTAGCTTTAAAGAGATCGCAAAGGGCGTAAATTTAAGCGAAGATGAGCTAAAAGAGCTTGCTTTTAAACTAAGCGAAGCTTACTTTTTTGAAGAAATTTAGCTAGTAAATTTGATTAGCTTTTTACATAAGCCCTATCTGCAGGGCTTATGCTGGTATCATATCTTTTAATATCAAACATATCATCGCTATGTAAAAGACCAAAAACCATTTTTTAAGTGTTTTTTTGTCGGTATTTTGCGTCTTTTTAGTGCCAAAGTATGCGCCTATTAGCGAGCCAAGACCTAAAAATGCGCCCTCAGCGTATGAGATATGGCCATTTAGCGAGAGCGAGATGAAGCCAGCGATGGCTGCAAACATAACGAAAAATACGCCCATAGAAACGGCTTTTTTCAGCTCATAACGTAAAAAGCCAACTAAGATCGGTGCGATAAAGACGCCTCCGCCGATACCGATACTAATGGCAAAAACGCCAACAAAAACGCCAACTAAAAATAGCAAAAAGAGCGAATTATTCGCATTTGAGCCGTCGCTGTTTGGTGAAAAGTATAGCTTTATAAGCGAAAAGACAAATGTTGCTAGAAGCATAGACTCAAGTAAGAGTGCAGGCGCGTGCGATACGATGATACCACTAAAACTTGCTCCCACAAGACCCCCAAGCCCCAAAACCACACCACGATCTAGCTTTAAAAGCCCAGCCTTGTAGTTTAGATACGAGCCAAACGTCGCGCTAAAGATCATCTGCATGACACTTATGCCAATGGCAGTTTTCACATCATATCCAAAGGCGACCATGATAGGAACGACGACCGTGCCGCCACCGATGCCAAAAAACCCAGCGATGTAACCAACGCCGATACCGATTATAAATAGTTCTACAAAAAGCATTTTTTCTCCCTCGACTGGTGCAAATTTTAGCCAAGGGGCTCTTAAAAAAATAGTAAAAAAGGCGTAAATTTAAAAATTTAGCCAAAATTCTAAAAAGTAAAAGCGAAAATTTTTTATAATCAATAAAAATTTAAAAGGAAAAAGATGCTCTTAGAACAACCACTTTTTTATTATGAAGCGATCAGAGAGAAATTTAAAAATAGCTACCTAGCCGAAGACAAGACACAGACGATAATCGGCATCGACTGCGAATATATCGATGAAAAAGATATGGACTTTTACGGACTTAGAAGCTACTTTGATACCAATCGTAACAGATCACTCGCACCTTTTGCTGGGCTTTTTGGCGTTTTTGCTTATGATGGCGTGAGATATTTCGAGTATATCGGCGAAGGGAAGACTAAAAAATATGAATTTCCAAAATTTATCTATGCCGATGCTAAAGCATATCTGCACTTTGATAAGATGAGTAAAATTTACACTTTTTATGGAGATAAAGAGAGGTATTATGACTTTTTGCTAAATTTAAAGGCTGAGTATAAGGGCGAAAAAGAGTGTGAATTTAGCATAAAAACTGACCTTAGTAGCGAGAAGAAACACTTTGAGGATATGGTTGAGGTGGCAAAAGAGTATATAAGAAGCGGCGACGTCTTTCAAGTGGTGCTTGGCGAGCTACTTGAAATTTCAACAAATATGAGCAGCTTGGACTTTTACAAAAAGCTAGCCACCGCAAATCCAAGCCCATATATGTTTCATTTTCCTACGCCTTATGGCGATGTGGTTGGCTCGTCGCCTGAGCTTGTTTTTGAGATGAAAGGGGAGCAAATTTTTGTAGCACCAATCGCAGGCACAAGGCCACGTGTGGGCGATGCAAATGCTGACGTGGCGCTTGAAAATGAGCTTTTAAGTGACGAAAAGGAGCTAGCTGAGCACAAGATGCTAATCGATCTTGCAAGAAATGACATCGGCAGGGTTTCAGAGCCAAAAAGCGTGTCGGTAAAAAATGCGATGCATATCCAGAAATTTGAAAAAGTGATGCACATCGTTAGCGACGTATATGGCAAGTGCGCTAGGGAGCTTAATCTTTTTGACGTGCTAGCTAGCATCTTCCCGGCTGGCACGCTAAGTGGTGCGCCAAAGATCAGAGCGATGCAGATAATCAATGAGCTTGAAATTTTTGAGAGAAATATCTATGGCGGGGGCATTGGATTTTTGCATTTTAATGGCGACGCTCAGGTGGCTATCCTTATCCGCTCAGCCATCTTTGTGCCAGAAAAAAATGGCTTTAGCGATGTCTTTGTCGGAGCTGGAGCTGGCATAGTCTATGACTCAAAAAGCGAAAAAGAGTATGCTGAAATTTGCCACAAACGAGCCAGCGTGGTGAATGTCTTTAAAAACAGCGCAAAAGAGGTTTAAATTTACAAAGTAGGAGCTTTCATGCCAGGGCAAAATTTAATCTTAGCCATAACGATTTTTGTTTTTATATGTGCATGCTTTATGGCGCATAGGGACAATAAAAAGAATTTGCAAAAGAAAAATAGATAAATTTTATAGTTTTTAAATTTGCAAGTAGCAAAACGACCTGCAAGGGTGTAAATTTGTATTGTTTTGTTATATTGTTTTTTAAAAATGTAACTAATGTCAAGATAAATTTAATCCTAGCCGTAATGAGCCTAGTTTTCGTGGGTGTGCTAAACGTTGGCAAGATGAAATTTAGCTTTGATGAGCGTATCCAGACAAATGTAGTGGCAAATTTCACGCAAATTTATGAGTATGAAAATTTACATATCAAAAAGGGTGAGCGTCTAGGAATTTTGAGCTTGGCTCAACTATCGTCATACTTGGCGAGAAATGCAAACAAGTATAATCTCTTTGAAAATAAAGAGCTAAAATTTACTGAGGCGATCAGACTTAAAAAATAAATATGCTAAGCATATAGGTAAATTTTTATACTTGGTCAATGTTGTTTATTAGGATTGGTCTATTTGCCTAAACTTTGGTGGTGTTTTCACGTGTTTATTATATAAGCTTAAAACAGTATCACAGTTTTTGATCCATAAACTCATAGTATTTAAAATTTATCATAGGCGTGAAAGCTTGTAAAAGATAGTGAGTGCATTATTTTATCTACCAAAATTTCTCTAGGCTTTACTTTTTCTTAAGACTGAATTGGCTCATAAGATTATGAGTTGATATATTTTTTAAAAGAATTTTATTAACTTGTTATAAAAAATTTAAATTTGCCTTGCAACCCAAGGCTTGAATATTTTATGTGTAAATTTTAGCTATTTAGCCCAAAAAGGGCTAAATTTAGACATTAAACCTAAAGTGCATCACGTCGCCATCTTGCACGACGTAGTCTTTACCTTCAAGTCTCATTTTGCCAGCTTCTTTGGCTCCGTTTTCGCCGCCATGTGCGATGTAGTCATCATAGCTTATCACTTCAGCTCTGATAAAGCCTCTCTCAAAGTCATTGTGGATGACGCTTGCTGCCTTTGGCGCTTTCCAGCCATTTGTGATCGTCCAAGCCCTAACTTCCACGACGCCAGCGGTGAAATAGCTTATCAAATTTAGCTTTGCAAAAGATGTTTTGATGATTTTTTCAAGACCGCTCTCGCTCGTGCCAAGAGAGGCTAAAAACTCGTGTGCCTCCTCATCGCTTAGACCTATTAGTTCCTCTTCAACCTTGGCGCAAAGCTTGATCACCTCGTGATCTGAGGCTTTAGCATACTCTTTTAGTGTTTTTACAAATTTATTATCTTCGCTAAGCCCCTCTTCATCGACATTTGCGCCATAAACTACCTCTTTAGCACTTAGAAGCCTTAGCTCTTTGTTGAGCGCTAAAAACGCCTCACTATCTCTTTGCTCGAAGCTGCTTGCGCTTTTGCCATCATTTAGATGGGCTAAAAGCAAATTTGCTATCTCAAGCGCCTCTTTAGCGCCCTTTGCATTTGCTTTTGCCTCTCTTGTGAGCTTTTCTATCTTTTTGTTTAGCTGCTCGATGTCAGCTAGTATCAGCTCGGTTTGGATGATCTCGATGTCTCTTACTGGATCGACGCTGCCCTCGACGTGAGTGATGTTTTCGTCTTCAAAGCAACGAACGATGTGTAAGATAAGCTCGGTTTCTCTGATGTTTGATAAAAATTTATTGCCAAGTCCCTCGCCAGAGCTAGCCCCTTTTACGAGGCCTGCGATATCTACAAATTCGATGGTTGAGTATTGAATTTTATTTGGACTAACTATCTTTGCAAGCTCATTTAGGCGCTTATCAGGCACTGGCACGATGGCTTTGTTTGGCTCGATAGTGCAAAACGGATAGTTCGCACTTTCTGCGTTTTGTGCCTTTGTAAGTGCGTTAAATGTTGTTGATTTGCCCACATTTGGTAGGCCTACTATTCCAACTGAAAGTCCCATCAATTCTCCTTGCTAAGTGCTTGTAAAAAGTATAAATTCATCCTCACGCCAGCCCCGCTCGCACCTGCTTGGTTGTATCCCCAAGCCTTTTCGCGGTATGCTGGGCCTGCGATATCAAGGTGTAGCCACTTATCTTTGTACTCATCTTTGATAAATTTGGCTAGAAACATGCCAGCTGTGATCGCGCCGCCATATCTGCTTGAGGCGCAGTTGCTAACGTCTGCGATCTGGCTTTTTATAAGCTCGCTAAGATAAGGGTTAAAATCAAGCGTAGTCGCTAGCTCGCCGCTATCTTTTATCTTGTTTTTAAACTCGCTTTTTAGGCTCTCGCTGTTGCCCATGATGCCTGTTGTGTATTCGCCAAGTCCCACGACGCAAGCGCCAGTTAAGGTTGCCATGTCGATTAGGATGTCTGGCTTAAAGTCCTGCGCGTAGCTTAGGCAGTCAGCCAGCACCAAGCGTCCCTCTGCGTCGGTGTTTCTCACCTCTATGCTAACGCCACTTCTTGAAATAAGCACGTCATCAGGCTTATAAGCGTTGCCTCCGATCATATTTTCAGTCGCACCTAAAATGGCGTGAATTTCAAATGGTAAATTTAGCTCCGCTGCACCTTTTATGATGCCAAGAGCTGCTGCTGCGCCGCTTTTATCTGATTTCATAGTAAGCATATAATCAGCCGGTTTCAAGCTAAGGCCGCCACTATCGTATGTTAGCCCTTTGCCGACAAAGATGATGCGTTTTCTAGACTTTTTAGGCTTGTAGGTTAGGTGGATGAGCCTTGGTTTATGCACGCTTGCGCGATTTACCGCCAAAAATGCGTTCATATTCTCTTTAGCTAAAAATTTCTCGTCATAGACCTCGCACTTTATGCTTGCGATGTTTTTGGCTAAATTTAAAGCGTCCTCGGCCATCTTTTGTGGTGTGTAAATTTCTGGAATTTCATTTACGATATCTTTTGTGAAATTTGTAGCATTTGATATTATCTCTGCCTCTTTAAAGCCCTCATTTGCAGCTTTTAGATCGACCTTTGTGCCAGCAAATTCTTCAGTAGAAAAGATGATCTCTTTAAGGGTGTATCTCTCTTTTTTTTCTTTATACTTGTTAAATTCATAGCTTCCAAGCAAAAAGCCCTCAGCTAGCGCCTCAAAGCTTAGTTTTTGGCACTCCGCTACGTAAGAAGCTAGTTTTATGCTCTTAATATTTAGCGACTTTAGCGCGTTATAAGCTTTAGCAGCCGCAACCCTAAGCTCGTCAAGATCAAGCTTAGAAAGCGGCACGTAGGCTCTTTTTGCCTCGCTTAGGATAAGGACGCTCTCGCCTTTGTAATTATTAAATTTAATAGCCTCTTTATCGCTTATAAATTTATGTTTTAACTCCTTATCCACTACGAAAATTAGTTCAATATCAGCTTTTATATCTTTTAATTTCTTATCAACTATTTGAAACTGCATGTCTTCTGTCTCTCCTTTCGTTTAAAATTTTATTTTCGATGCGCTTAAATGCATAGATCAAAAGCCCCATAAATATAGCAACCACTGGGATAGCGACGTACCAGTGCTCTTTTGCTTTTTGCAAAAGCACAAGTATATGCTCGCCAAGTATCCAAGCAGGTATGGTGGTGATCGCCGCCCAGCACCAAGCGCTGATCAAATTTATAAAGGCGTATTTTTTAGCATCATAGCCAGTAAGTCCTATGCAAAGCGGGATGATGACACGAAAGCCATACATATAGCGTTGCAAAAAGATGATTGGCCAGCCGTATTTTTTCAGCATTATGTGCGCCACTGCAAATTTTCTCCGCTGCGTGTGAAGCCTTTTTGCGATGTATTTTTTATTGTAACGGCCAAGATAGAAGTAAATTTGATCTCCCACAAAGCCTCCAAGTCCAGCCACAAAGATAGCAAGCGCGATGTGCATGTGCGTGGTGTGAGCGAGAATTCCAGCCATTATTAAGGCCATCTCGCCCTCCATGATACACCAGACAAAAAGTATGATGTAGCCGTACTCTTTAAGCAGCTCTATAAAAAACTCTTCCATTCTAAACCTCTAAAACGCTGTAAATTTTAGTAAGCGACTTTAGCTTTTCGCTACCTTTTAGATCGACTAGATCTATGAGAAAGCACGCCTCTACGCAGGTTGCGTTAGTTTGATTGATAAGCTCAACTGAAGCCTTTGCAGTGCCTCCAGTGGCTATGAGATCGTCCATCAAAAGCACTCTAGCACCTGCTTTTTCTCCAAAAGCATCGATGTGAATTTGCACTTCATCGACGCCGTATTCTAGGCTATATTTTTGAGAAAGCGTGATAAAAGGCAGTTTTTTTGGCTTGCGAATAGGCACAAAAGGCAGCCTTAGCCTTGCTGCAAGCGCTGCACCAAAGATGAAGCCACGAGACTCGATACCAGCGATATAGTCGATATTTGCGTCCTCATATCTAGCCACCAAATGATCTATCAAAAAGTTAAATGCCTCTTTGTTATTTAGTAGCGTCGTGATGTCGCGAAAAACTATGCCAGGCTTTGGAAAATCGTTTATGCAGCGAATAGAGTTTAGTAAAAATTCTTTACCTTTTTGATCTAAAATTTTCATAAATTTCCTTAAATTTGAGATTATAGTAGCGCTTCGATCTTGCCTTCAAGCTCACGTATGCGTTGCCTTAGCTTGTCGTTTTCTAGGCGGTACTGGGAATTTCTTGTGCGAAGTGAGGTGACGTCGTTTTTTGTTTTGTTTAGCTCGTCCGTCAAAATATCGATGTTACCGAGGCTGCGTTGCAGCTGGATCTGAAATTTTCTTATGACGACCTCGGTGTCTTGGAGGTTATTTTTCATAAAATCTTTTGTCGCACGCTCTTTTTTTAGAAGCGTTTTGAAGTAAAAAACCATGACGGTTAGGTAGATCGCGGCACAAACAAGAGCGGTAAAAACGATCCACTCGCCTATCATTTGCCTGCCTCAAGCTCTATTTTTTTGACTCGTCTTTCGTGTCTGCCACCTGCAAACTCAGTCTTTAAAAAGGCTTCTACCGCCGAAATAGCAACGCCTGCACCGATAACCCTTGCGCCAAAAGCGATGACATTTGCGTCATTGTGCTCTCTGGCAAGTCTTGCGGTAAATTCATCGTGACAAAGGGCACACCTAACGTTTTCATGCCTGTTTGCAGCTATTGAGATGCCAATGCCTGTGCCACAAACTAGCACGCCGTAGCAGTTAGGCTCAAGCTTGCTCGCTAACAAATGCGCATAATCAGGGTAATCAACGCTATTTTTATCATTTGCACCAAGATCAACCACTTCGTATCCAAGCCCTTTAATAGCCTCTTTAAGCTCGTTTTTTAGCTCAAAACCAGCGTGATCGCTAGCTAAGAAAACTTTATCTATCTTCATGAAAAGTCCGTTAAATTTTTTGTTGATTATAGTCAAAGTTGCATTAAAATAAAATTTTACTCTCAGCCAAAATGAAGCTATAATTTACCAAAAATTTAAAGGAGAAAATGTGAAAAAAGTGCTCTTTTTAGCGGCTTCTACGCTAGCCTTTGCAAATGAAAATCTAATAGAGATCTACACAGATCAAACGATCATCACTCAAAAATTTAATGACGCAAATAGCTCTTTTAGCGCCTTTGTGCCAGAGGGTGTGCAGAGTGAGAACATCACTATAAATGGGGATTGTGACGCGAATGCTTATCTAAAAAAGATAAGCGAAGAAAATAGCCAAAGTTACATAAAATGGAAGCAAGAAGTTGTAAATTTAAATAATAAACTTGAGGCGCTAAATGCAAGAGGTAGGTTTATAGAGCAAGCTTTGATAGGAGAAAATAAAAGTAACGATGTGACAAAAAGAGCTGATGAGTTTTATAAATTTAGCCTAGAAAATATCGAGAAAATTTCAACTGCTAAAAGTGAGCTTGAAGTGCTTAAAGAAAATGAGCCAAAGAGCGAAATGGCTGGATTTTTGCAGCTTGATATGAAATTTGCTTGCAGCCCAAAAGAGGCGACGCTTTCATATATGGATGATGAGGCGCCAAAGACGCTAAATGAAATTTATGCAGACACAAAAAACAAAAATATCTTAATAAAACAAGAAATTTTACTCACCAACCCATTTGCAAGTGAAGTTAAAAATTTAAAGCTCGCTATCTATCCGACCAGATATCAAAAGGCGCTTGCTCCAAGCAAGTTTTACCCTTGGTATGAGGAGAGCGAGGCTGAAGCTGATGGTTACGGCGCTTCAAAAAATATGCTAAGAGCTGCGAAAGTCGCTGCTGAGGTCGCTGATATGCGTGTGCAAAGAGATGAGAACGAGTTTGCCAAAATTTGGAAGATAGATGGGATAAATTTAGCAAAAGGCGAGAGCAAATATATAACTTACGATACACAAAAAATGGACGCAAATTTTAGCGTTTTTGCTGATTTTTACGGCTCACTAAAGGCATATAACGTAGCTAGCTTTAAGCTAAATGACGATCTAACGCCAGCTAAAACGCAGTTTTACGTTAATGGTGTGAGTGTCGGTAGTCCAAGCGAGTTTGAGATGAAAGCTAAAGATGAGCCAGTGCAGTTATTTTTAGGACAAAACGAGCTAATCGAGCTTAAAAAAGAGCGATTAAATAAATTTAAAAAGAGCTCGCTTCTTGGCAAAGACCGCATAAGCGAAGAGGGCTATGAGATAAGTGTAAAAAATAACTCAAGTAAGAGTGTCGATGTCACTTTGGTTGATCGCGTGCCAGTATCTGCTGACGAGGCTGTAAAGGTTGAGATAAAGGGCTTTGATAAAAAAGATATCAGCAAAGATGGCAAGGTGGAGCTTAAATTTAGCCTTGCGCCAAAAGAGGAATTTAAAAAAGAGTACTCTTATAAGATCACAAAGCCAAAAATTTAGAGCAAATTTGCTCTAAATTTAGCCATTTATAAAGGCGCTTGCGATATCTAAAACGTATCTTGTCGGATAAAAGATAGTATCTTTTAAAGGCGAAATGAGGATGATGATAAGGATGACAAATCCGTATCTTGAGATACTCTCAAGCTTTTCTGCCAGTGCGTGAAAGCCAAAATTTCTAAGCGCATACTCCAGTGCGTGAAAGCCGTCAAGTGGTGGGATCGGATAGAGGTTAAAGATGGCTAACATCAAATTTAAAAGCGCAAGCGTAAATAAAAACTGAAGTAAAATTTCAAAGGTTTCTATGTTTAATAAAGCTTTTAACACAAAAAGCGACAAGATGCCTAGGATGATGTTGTAGCAAATGCCAGCTAGACTTACGTAGATAGCTGCCTTGTAGCCGCCATTTCGCACGACTGTGTAGGTATTCACAGGCACTGGTTTTGCCCAGCCAAACATCATACCAGTGCTTAGATAAAGCACCAATGGCACGATGATAGTGCCAACAAGATCGATGTGTTTTATGGGGTTTATGCTAAGTCTGCCAAGATTTTTTGCTGTGTTATCGCCAAATTTATAAGCGACATATCCGTGAGCGATCTCATGACCGACGATGGCGATTATTAAAGATAGGACGATAGTAGCGACTTTTATGGGGTCAAAATTAGTGAAGTCCATCAACTTCTCCTTCTTTTAGAGCTTGTTTTGTGAAAAACTCATCGTTTTCTATCGTATCTACAAAGCGTCCGATACGCTCCCAGCGCACATTGTAGTTATTGTCCCAGCTAAAATATATAAACCAAGGCTGACCAACTATATCTTTATAAGCCACGCTTCCCCAAAAACGGCTATCGTTTGAGTGGTCGCGGTTGTCGCCTATCATAAAGTACTCATCTTTTGGCACTTTGACGTAAAAAGCGTTAAAGTTAAAATTTGGATTTTGCGGTAGTGAGCTAATGAGCGCTGGCTTCATAAAAACGTTTGATTTGTTTGTATTTAGCATGAAAACCATCTGCTCAAATAAATTTACATTTTCATCGTAGTGGATGCCGCTAAATCTATATGGCTCTTTTATGAAAAGCTTGCCATCAAGCTCGACAACATCGCTACATGAGTAGCCAAATTTACTCTCTTTGCCGTTTAAATTTTCACGGCAGTTTGCCTTTATAAAGCTATCTCCCTCTTTTGGGCGTAGATAGAGGGCTTTTTCAGTAAAAACGATCTCGTCCTCGCTAGTTGCAAAGCAGCGCTTTACAAAGTGAGTTTTCTCATCATTTGGATAGCGAAATACGACTATATCGCCCCTTGCAGGACCATCGCCAGTTATAAGGTGACCATTGTCATTTAGCTCAGGTAAAATTTTCATCTCAAGCCATGGAATTCTTGGCGTTGGTATGCCATAAACATACTTTTTAGCAAATAAAAAATCCCCAACCAAAAGCGTGTTTTTCATCGAACCAGACGGGATCACAAAGGCTTGAGCTACAAAGAAAATGACAAGCAAAACGATGATAACCGTACCTGTCCAGCTCGAGCAAAAGTCATAAAATTTAGTAAAAGCTCTCTTCATTATCTCACTCTTTAATTTTTAGCTATCTTTGCTTGTGCAGCAAGGATTGTGTTGTTTAAAAGCATGGCTATGGTCATCGGGCCAACGCCGCCAGGAACAGGCGTGATATATGAGCATTTTGGTGCGACCTCGTCAAAATCCACATCACCCACAAGCCTGCCATCATCAAGTCTGTTTATGCCTACATCAACGACTACTGCTCCATCTTTTACCATGTCAGCCTTTAAAAAAAATGGCTTACCAATGGCTGCAACGATAAGGTCAGCATTTTTGCAAATTTCTTTTAAATTTTTAGTCTTGCTGTGCGTCACAGTAACCGTTGCAGAGGCATTTAGGAGTAAATTTGCCATAGGTTTGCCAACGATGTTGCTTCTGCCGATCACCACTGCATTTAGCCCAGCTACTTCTATGCCATACTCTTTTAAAATCTCCATCACGCCAAGTGGTGTACAAGGCACGAAGCCGTCAAGTCCGCTAACAAGCTTGCCAACATTTACAGCGTGAAAGCCATCTACATCTTTTCGTGGATCGATCGCTGCGAGCACGACGTTTGTATCGATGTGCTTTGGCAGTGGCAGTTGAACCAAGATGCCATGGATGCTATCGTCTAAATTTAGCACGTTTATAAGTGCTAGAAGCTCGTTTTGGGTTGTATTTTCGCTTAGACGGTGAGCCACGCTTTTTATGCCGTATTCGTTGCAGGCTTTCTCTTTGGCTCTAACGTATGTTTGAGATGCCTTATCTTCGCCGACCAAGACGACGGCCAAGGTTGGCTCGACACCAAATTTCTTTAGCTCATCAGCTCTTACTTTTACGCTTTCTTTGACCTTTAAAGATACGGCTTTTCCGTCTAAAATTTTCATATTTGATCCTTACTTAAAAGCTTTTTTAATCACAAGGGTGGTATCATACCTAAAAATAAATTAAATTTTTAAAAGAGAGGTTTATGAGGTCTGTTTTTTTGATTTTGCTTTTTTGCGTGGCGATTTTTGGTGCTGATTTTATCACAAAGACCGAGTACGCCAAGATGCTCTACCTAAATCCACGTGGCATAGGCTGTGACAAATGTCACGGCGCAAAGGGCGAAGGCAGTCTGATCTCTAAATACAAGCACTTTGACAAAAAGGCAAACAAAACGGTCGATGATGAGCTTAGAGCACCAAAGATAAATGATATAGAATTTGAAAGCTTTAAAGCCGCTCTAACAAAGCCAAAAGGTGTCATGCCAAGCTACTTTTTGACAGACGAAGAGACGACTATACTTTATGAATACATCACAAATCAGATGAAACCTCCTGCAAAAGCGCCAAAAACACAAAATTTAGCCAAGTCAGCCACGCCTGCTGCTACGCAAAAACAGCCTGAACCCGCTAAAACTGCGCCAAGCGAAAAAACTGCAGAGCCAGCTAAAAGCACCCCGGCAAAACCAGCTGAGCCCGCAAAGCCAGCTAACACGCAGGCGCAAAAGACACCAGCAAAACCAGCAATAAATCAAAAAGATAATCAAAAGACAAATTTAAAAACACAAAATCAAAAGGATAAAAAATGACAAATAAAGAGGCATTTAGCGAAGCTAAAAAGTATATCCCAGGTGGCGTAAATTCACCTGTTCGTGCATTTGGCAGTGTTGGTGGCGAGCCTGTGATGATAGATCATGCTAGGGGTGCTTATCTATACGACGTCGAGGGCAAAAAGTACCTTGACTTCATCCAAAGCTGGGGTCCGCTCATCTTTGGTCATTGCGACAAAGACATAGAAGAAGCGATCATCTCTGCTGTAAAACAAGGCGTTTCTTACGGCGCTCCATCTCCAAAAGAGACCGCTCTAGCAAAGCTAATATGTGATGAGTTTAAACAAATAGATAAAATTCGCTTCGTTAGCTCTGGCACAGAGGCTACCATGAGTGCTATCAGAGTGGCTAGAGGCTACTCTAAAAAAGATGGACTTATCAAATTTGAAGGCTGCTACCACGGACACAGCGACGCACTTCTTATCAAAGCAGGAAGTGGCGCTACGACATACGGCAACGCTTCAAGTGGCGGCGTGCCACAAGATGTTGTGAAAAATACATTTTTAGCTATCTACAACGATATAGAGAGCGTAAAAGCCATCTTTGAAAACAACAAAGACAAAATAGGCGTCGTCATAATCGAGCCTATCGCTGGAAATATGGGGCTTGTGCCAGCTGATAAGAAATTTTTAGAAGAGCTTAGGGCGCTTTGCGATAAATTTGGCGCAGTGCTTATACTTGATGAAGTTATGAGCGGTTTTAGAGCTTCTCGCCTTGGCTCATATCCATTTCACGAAGTAGATGCCGATCTTGTCACATTTGGCAAAGTTATAGGCGGAGGCATGAACGTCGCTGCATTTGGCGGTAAGGCTGAAATTATGGACTGCTTAAGCCCTGAAGGTGCAGTATATCAAGCAGGTACGCTAAGTGGCAACCCAGTGGCGATGAGCGCTGGTATAGCGGCTATTTCAAAGATAAATAGCGACATAAATTTATACGCTAGACTTGAAAAACTAGCTAAAAAACTAATGGAGGGCTTCAAAGAGGCAGCAAAGAGCGCTGGTATCGCTATACAAACCGATGTTCGTGGCTCGATGTTTGGCTACTTTTTTACAGAGCACGCCGTGAAAAACTACGACGATGCGTTAAAGAGCGATACAAAGCTCTTTGCTAAATTTCATCAAGCGATGCTTAGACGCGGAATTTATCTTGCACCTAGTCAGTTTGAGACGGGATTTATCTGCGATGCGATGAGTGAAGCGGATATCGACCTAGCGGTAAGTGCAGCTAAAGAGGCATTTTTGGAGATAAAAGCTTAATGGCAAAATTTAAGATAAAAGATATTGTAGCAGGTGCTGAGCAGCTAAGTCTTGGTATATCTATGGTCGTGGCTGTGGTTATCGGCACTGGGCTGGGGTATCTTGTAAAAAAGGCTACAAATTTCACGCCAGCGCTTTGGATAGGGCTTGCTTTTGGCATCGCAGCTGCCATTTTAAACGTTTATAAAGCCTACAAAGCGCAGGTTAAAAGCTTAGATGAGCTAAAGGATGAAGCTAGATATAAAGGCTATAAAAAAGACGATGATGACGAGGACGATTAGCAGGCTTTTTATTTGCTACTTTGCGCTTTGGCTAGCCCTTAGCGCGGTTGGCAAATTTATATCAAATCAATTTTTTATAAGCTCGCAAATTTCATTTTTTGCCTCGCTTATCATCCTAACGGCTAGTTTTTTTGCCTATAAAAACCGCATAAATTCAAGGCTAGAAAATGCAAGAGGGGAAATTTTAGCCAAGATAGAAGAAGAGGACGAAGAAGATGATGAAATTTTGCCCCAGAATGAGGCAAAAGAATTTAGCCTAAAAGATGAAAAAGCAAGGCTAAAAAAGCAGAAATTTTCATTTAAAGATAGAAGCTTTGTGGCAGCCTTTATGCCTTATCGCTTGGTTGCGTATGCGATACTTTTTTTTGGATTTATATTTTTAAAAAATGAAAATTTACTAAACGTGCCTGGCTTTTTAGTGGGGCTTGCTCCGATGCCTATTGGAGCTTTTATCTTTGGGATAATGCAAAATAATTTAAGAAAGGACGCAGATGGCAAGTAGTTTTAGGATCATTCGCTCGATGGGACCGCTATTTTTGGGCATGAGCCTGCTTTTTATAGGAAACGGCCTAGTTATCGCCTCTTGTAGTGCGCTACTTAAGCAAAATGGCGTAGGCGAGCTTGCGATTGGACTAATTAACACTGGATTTTTCATAGGAGCGTTAATTAGCACGATCACAGCGCACAGGATCATCTCAACCACTGGCCACATCAGAGCTTTTGCTATCTTTTCAGCTATATTTGCAGTCTCAGCCATGCTTCACGCCATAAGTGAAAATTTGATCTTTTGGGCGATTTTGCGAGCCTTTTTGGGATATTGCTACTACGCACTTTTGATGGTTATAGAAAGCTGGCTAAATGCTAAAATCCCAAACAAGATAAGATCGCGTGTCATCGCCTTTTACGAGTGCGTTTTCTACACGAGCTTTGGACTTGGAATTTTGATCTTAGCGCTTGATCTTAGCGCATTTGAAATTTTCATCATCAGCGCAGCCTTTATCATGCTCTCAAGCATACCTTTAAATTTAATCCGCATCAATCAGCCTCAAATCCCGCAGCGCCAACCCATAAACATCCCTAAAATTTTTGGCATCGTCCCACTTGCCCTCGTAGGAGCGCTAGTTGCAGGACTTGCGATAAATGGCTTTTTTTCTATGGCAAGCCTCTTTGTCTTGCTTCAAGGATATAGCGCAAAAGAGGCGTCATTTTTTATGACCATAGCGATGGCTGGGGGTTTTTTAGCTCAAACGTTTATCGGAGGCTTTTCAGATAGATACGGCAGACGCCCAGCGCTCTTGCTTTGCAGCGCCGTGGCATTAGTTAGTGCAGCACTCTTTTTGCTAAATGGCTCAAATTTGATCATTCAATACATACTTTCATTTTTCTTTGGCGGTGGCATTTTTTGCACATACGGACTTTCGCTCGCTAGGGCAAATGACGAGATCACAGACAAGACAAAGAGCGTCCAAGTGGCGCGTGCGCTGCTTTTTAGCTACTCTTTTGCCTCGCTTTTCTCGCCACTTCTTATGAGCTATGCGATGAAAATTTTTGGCGCATTTGGCTTTATCTATGTCTATTTGGTGCTTTATGTTGGGCTTATTTTGTTTGCACTAACTCAAAAGACCATACCACAGCACATGAGAAAAGACTACAACGACAGGCTCGTTGCAAGGACGGCTGGCATCGCGACTATTCAGCAAAATGGCAATTTTGCCGATAGAGAAAATAAAAAGTAGAAAATGGACGTAGCAAATTCTCTAAATATATCAAACACCTCGGTTCAAACTGGGCAAAACGCCGCTCAAAACGCGCCTGTCCGTAAAAACGAGGGTTCGCTTTTTAAAAATCAGCCAGCCCAGACGCCAAGCGAACAAACCGTCTCAAACGCCCTTGATAACGTTGGTAAGCTAGTTGCAAGGGTGCTTGATGATCTAAAAAGTGCTTCAAGCCTTAGCAGGGCTGAGCAAATTTTATCTCAGGCAAAAGATACAAAGATCGCTCCAAATTTAGCTAGTGAGCTCTCAGACCTTGCCAAAAGCCTAGAGGCAGAAGCTGCGCAAAATGAAAGCCCTGAGATAAAGAGCCTTGCTCTAAAACTAAAAGAATTTCTAAAGCCAATCGCCGATCTAAAAGCTGGCTCGCTAAATGATCAGATCAAAAACTCTGGCGTCATGCTTGAAGCAAATTTAAAAGATGCGCTTACCCCAGAGAAGCTGCCAAGCTCGATACAAAAGCTACTAAGCGATATAAAAAATCTCTCAAATCAAAATTTACTTAGTCAAATTTTAACCCTAAATGATGAGAGCTTGGATAATCAAAACTCGTTTATGAAGCTTACTTCTATGCTTGAAAAAGCGAGCGGTGATGCTAAAAACATCCTTGATAACTCAAGTGTAAAAACGCTTTTAAAAGATGTGGATAAGCTTGATAATGTGGCTAAATTTCTAGATAAAAACTTCTCAAAAGAACAAAGCGCAGACGCTGTTAAAAATCAGACCAGTAAGATGGAGAATTTAATCTCAAATTTAAGCGAGAAGGTAGGAAATTTAGCTAGCGAAAAGTTAAATCAAAGTGTGGCTTTTAGCTCAAATCACAAAGAGCTAAAAGCTATCCTTGAGAGCCTAAAAAACGATCTAAAAATGCTAAATAATATAGGTGATGAGGCTGGGCTTGTAAAGGCGTTTAACGAGGTTAGTGACGTCTCAAAAGAGGGCAGCTTGCAAGATAAGCTCCAAAGTGCAGCAAGACGCCTAGCTCATAGCCTTAGCCTAGCAGACCCAGAAGCAAGTGCGGCAAAAAGCGATCTAGCCGAAAGTAAGGCGCTTTTAAAGCAGCTAAAACTAGCCACTAACGACATAAACAACATCACGACAAAGAGCCAGAGTGAAATTTCAAAGGTGCTAAATCAAGATGTAAAAAGCACGCTTTTAAATATCAGCGAAAAGAGCCAAAATACCCAGACCGTCAATGCTGCAAACAAGATGATCTCGCAAATAGAAATGCATCAGATGGTCTCAAGCTTGCAAGGAGGCATACAAACTTATATGCCATATATCTGGGACGGCGTGGAGGGCGGAAATGTCGCGTTTAAACAGGGCAAAAAGGATAAATTTTATGCCCAGATCGATCTAAATTTTAAGAAATTTGGCCAGATAAATGTGATGGTGGGGCTTGTGGATAAACGCTATATCGATCTATCGGTGGCAACGCAGACAAATGAGTTTAAAGAGCTCATTTTATCTAGCTCAAGCGAGCTAAAGCAAGCGATCTCAAAGCTTGGACTAATCGTTTCAAATTTTAACATCAAGACTTCGCCAAAGGTGAAGCTAAATGATAGATTTAAAAATTTTGGCGGCCTTGATGTGGGCTTTGATAAGAAAATTTGATGCAAGTAAATAAGAAAAAAGCCGTTGCCCTTGGCTACAACAGATCGCAAGATAACGCTCCAAAGGTGCTTGCAAGCGGTGCTGGCGAGATAGCAAACAAGATAATAAGCCTTGCAAAAGAGCATGACATACCGATCAAAGAGGATCCTGATCTCATTGAAATTTTAAGCAAGGTCGAGGTCGATCAAGAGATACCGCCAAATTTATATAAAGCGGTGGCTGAGATATTTAGCTTTTTATATAAGATCACAAATAAAAAGTAAATATTGCACTTTAATAGTGCTATAATCTCAAAATTAAGGAAATTTAAACATTAAAAAGGAGGTATTATGAAAATTTCATCAAAAGTGACGATGATGATTGTCTCGTCCCTACTGGTGCTTGGAGCCATCTTAGTCTTTCTAAACATTTACGAGCAAAACAAAGCGATAGAATTTTCCACCAAACAGCTGACTGAAACGATCTTAGCCGACAAAAGAGCAGCTTTAAGTGAAGAGATGGATATCGTTTCAAACATTTTGCTAAAAATTCAAGAGGTCTATGACGACGCAAACGAGACCATAGAAGATCAAAAAGAAGATATTATCGACTATCTCTCAAGGGCTAGATTTGGTGATGGTAAGCTTGGTTACTTTAGTCTCTCAACAATAGATGGTGTGGTTATTGCAAACCCTGGTATACCTGAATTTAATGGACAAAATAGGCTTGATGCAACTGACGCAAATGGCTATAAATATGTAAAAGAGCTTATCGAAAAGGCTAAGCAAAATAGTAATGGAGACTTTGTAAATTTTGTTGCGAAGTCAAAGGATGGCAATACTATAAGAAAGATAGCACGTGGACAAAAGCTAAATTTATTTCATGAGGATGTGCTTTTGATGTCTGTTGTTGATCTTGAGGGTATGTATAAAGAGATAGATAAAATTTCAGCTACCATGCAAAATGATGCCAATGCAAACACTACAAATTTCATCGTCATAGCCGTCGTAGTTTTAATCATCTCACTAATAGTTGCCATGCTCTACTCTAAATTTTCTATCACAAAACCGCTAAATGAGCTAATCTTGCGAGCTACAAACCTCTCAAGTGGCGATGGCGATCTAACAAGAAAACTAGAAGTCGTCGGCAAAGATGAGATAGCAAAGGCAAGCGAAGCCATAAATAAATTTATAGAAAAAGTAAGGGTTTTAATCGCAGAGGCAAAAGATATCTCAAATGAAAACAGCTCCATCGCAAACGAGCTTAGCTCAACCTCCGTCCAAACTGGTCGCGGGGTAGAAAACTCAAGCAAGATAGTTCAGAGCGCTGGGAAGGATTGCGCTGAGATACAATCATATATGAAAGATTCAATCGAAGTTGCAAAAGGTGGCAAAGATGATCTTCAAAAGGCGCTAAGCTACGTTGATGAGACGCTAAATACCATCTCAAATTTATCTTCAGAGATCGCTCAGACATCTGATATTGAAAATCAAATGGCTGGCAAGATTGAGCAGCTTAGCCGTGACGCTGAGCAGGTTAAATCAGTCCTTGTTGTTATCAACGACATCGCTGATCAGACAAATTTACTAGCTCTTAACGCAGCCATCGAAGCAGCACGTGCAGGCGAGCATGGACGTGGCTTTGCAGTCGTTGCAGATGAGGTTAGAAAGCTAGCTGAGCGCACTCAAAAGAGCCTTACTGAGATAAACGCAACTATCAACGTCATCGTTCAAGCTATAAATGAAAGTAGCGAGCAAATGAGTATAAACTCTAAGCAAATAAGCGAGCTAACAGGCGTGGCAAACAACGCGCAAAACACCATAAGAGATATGAGTGGTATCATGAGATCAGCCATAGGACTGTCTGATAAAACTATCGAGGACTATATAAAGACTGGCAAGGATATTGACGATATAGTAAAAAGCATGGAGGGCATAAGTCAAATTTCATCTCAAAGTGCAAGAAGCGTAGAAGAGATAGCTTCAGCTGCTGAGCATCTAAACAAGATGACAGATACGCTAAATGCAAAACTTGACGAATTTAGAACTTGATTTGTGTGGTAAATTTTAAATTTAAAGGCAATTAGTGGCTCAAAAACTGGTCTTAATAGGGGCTTCTACAGGAGGCCCAGGTCATATAAAAAAACTATTAAAAGATATAAATTTAAATGGTGCGATGGTCGTCATAGCTCAGCATATGAACAAGATGTTTATAAACTCATTTGTCACGCAAATGGGCAGGGAGTGCAACATAAATGTTGAAATTCTAAGCGAAAAGACAAATTTAAAAGAAAATATCGTCTATATCTGTGATCAAAATTTTGAAATTTCAGCGACTTTGCCAGTTAGTGCAAAGCCACAACCTGAGATAAAAACGATATATACGCCAAATGTTGATGTACTTTTTAACTCAGGCACGCAGATCTCCAAAAATGTAAATTTACTTGCGATCTTGCTAACTGGCATCGGCGATGATGGCGCAGCTGGGCTTGATAAGCTCTATAAAGCAGGTGCAAAATGCATAGCTGAAAATGAAGAGAGCGCGATAGTTTATGGCATGCCAAAGCGTGCTAAAGAGCTAAATCAAAATTTAAAATCGTTAAATTTAATGATGATAAGAAAAGAGCTTGAGGAGTTTTTAAATGCTTTTTAACAAAGTGGATAAACAAAGCGAAGTTTTAGAGGCAAAAGCACCAAGCGATATGGATGGATTTAACGAATTTATGAGCACTATAAAGACGCTTTGCGGGGTTGATCTGGAGCCAAAGAGAGACATCACTCTGCAAAGAGTTAGTATATTTGCCAAAAATCGCCAGATAAAAAGCTTTAAAGATCTAGTTTCGATGATAAGATTTGACACGCTGCTTAGGCAAGATCTTTTAAATTTAGTCACCGTAAATGAGACATATTTTTATAGAGAGTTAGCCCAGCTAAAAGACGTGATCTACTACGCAAAAGAGCTTGGGGAGGCTAGAATTTTATGCGCGCCTTGCTCAACTGGCGATGAGGTCTATTCGCTTGCTATGCTTGCTTATGAATTTGGTCTTAAACAAAGTGATATCCAGCTAACTGGCATCGACATAAACTCAGAAGCCATACAAGCTTGTAGCGTAGGAAGCTATGGCGAGAGGAGCTTACATAGGCTAAGCGAGTTTCAAAAGGAGAGATTTTTTACAAAAGTTGATGATAAATTTCAGATAAAAAAAGAAATTTTACCAAGGTGTGAGTTTAAAATTTTAAATGTTTTTGATGATGCGATGTTTAATCTTGGTAAATTTGACATCGTCCTTTCAAGAAATATGATGATATATTTTGACGACGAATTTAGGCTAAAATGCGTCGAAAGGCTTCATAAGCTACTTAAGCCAGAGGGCAGGCTCTACGCAGGACACGCTGATCTTGTGCCATACACCCCACTTTACACAAAGCGTTTTTCAAACGGAGCTACATATTACGAGCGCGCTTAAGGGTTAAATTTAACCCAGGCCGCTTTGCCCTTAGCAAGTTTTTATCAATTTTTGGCTAAAATCCCACAAGCTAAATTTAAGGATAAAAATGAAAGACAATCTACTTGAATTAACTCAAGATATCGCTTCAGTTGATATCGAAGATTCTATAAAAAATAGCTATCTTGACTACTCTATGAGCGTCATCGTCGGACGTGCTTTGCCTGACGCTAGAGACGGACTAAAGCCAGTTCATAGAAGAATTTTATACGCTATGGATAACCTCGGTGTTGGCAGCAGAAGTGCTTATATGAAGTCAGCTCGTATCGTCGGTGAAGTCATCGGTAAGTACCACCCACACGGCGACATAGCGGTTTATGACGCACTTGTTCGTATGGCTCAGAAATTTTCTATGCGTTATCCAGTCGTTGATGGACAAGGAAACTTTGGCTCGATTGATGGCGATAGCGCAGCTGCGATGCGTTATACAGAAGCTAGAATGACTATGCTTACTGAAGAGCTTTTAAAAGATATCGACAAAGACACGGTTGATTTTGTGCCAAACTACGACGACAGAGAGGTTGAGCCAGATGTTTTGCCTAGCCGTGTGCCAAATTTATTATTAAATGGCTCAAGCGGTATCGCTGTCGGTATGGCGACAAATATCCCGCCACACAGCCTTGATGAGCTTATAGATGGCCTTTTGCTGCTTCTTGAAAACAAAGAGGCGACACTTGAAGAGGTAATGGAATTTATAAAAGGTCCAGACTTCCCAACTGGCGGTATCATCTTTGGCAAAAAAGGCATCATAGAGGCCTACCGCACAGGTCGTGGCAGGGTCAAACTAAGAGCCAAAACTCATATAGAAAAAAAGCCAAACAAAGATGTCATCGTTATCGACGAGCTGCCTTATCAAACAAACAAAGCAAGGCTTATCGAGCAGATCGCCGAGCTTGTAAAAGATAAGCAGATAGATGGCATCAGCGAGGTTAGAGATGAGTCAGACAAGGACGGCATCCGCGTAGTCATCGAGCTAAAACGTGACGCAATGAGCGACATCGTGCTAAATAATCTCTTTAAATCAACCACGATGGAGAGCACTTTTGGCGTTATTATGCTTGCTATTAATAACAAAGAGCCAAAGGTATTTAACCTTATCGAGCTACTTAAGCTATTTTTAAATCACAGAAAAACGGTCATCATTAGAAGAACGATATTTGAGCTTGAAAAAGCGCGCGCAAGAGCCCATATCTTAGAGGGTCTAAAGATCGCACTTGACAACATCGACGAGGTGATCGAGCTTATTAGAAATAGTGCTGATACGGCGGTTGCTAGAGAGGGCTTGATGAGTAAATTTAACCTCTCAGAGCTTCAAGCAAACGCTATCCTAGATATGCGTCTAAGCAAGCTTACAGGCCTAGAGAGAGAAAAACTAGAGGCCGAGCTAGCCGAGCTTATGGCTGAGATCGCAAGACTTGATGAAATTTTAAAGAGCGAGATATTGCTTGAAAATTTGATCAAAGAGGAGCTTCTTGAGATCAAAAATAAATTTAAAGTACCAAGAGTGACTGAGATCGTTGATGACTACGATGATATCGATATCGAAGACCTCATACCAAATGAAAATATGGTAGTAACCATAACTCACCGTGGCTACATCAAGCGTGTGCCAAGCAAGCAGTACGAGAAGCAAAAACGCGGCGGCAAGGGCAAAGTAGCGGTCACGACATATGACGATGACTTTATAGAGAGCTTCTTTACTTCAAATACCCACGATACGCTTATGTTTGTGACAGACCGCGGACAGCTATACTGGCTAAAAGTCTATAAAATTCCAGAGGGAAGCCGCACAGCAAAGGGCAAAGCAGTTGTAAATTTGATCCAGTTGCAGCCTGATGAGAAGATCAAAGCGATCATCCCAACGACTGACTTTGACGAGAGCAAATCGCTAGCGTTCTTTACTAAAAACGGCATCGTAAAACGCACAAATTTAAGTGAGTTTAAAAACATCCGCTCAGTTGGCGTAAGAGCTATAAGCCTTGATGAGAATGACGAGCTAGTAACTGCGCTCATCGCTCAAACATACGATGATATGCCAGTAACTGACCCTGAAAATGAGCTAAGCGTTGAGACAGAGGTGCTTGAAGTTGAAGAGCTTCAAAATGAGATCGACGAAGATAGTGCAAACGCCGAAGAGGACGCAAACTCAGGCGATGAGACAATGCTATTTGTAGTTACCAAAAAGGGTATGTGTCTTAAATTTAAGATCAGTAAGGTTCGCCAAATGGGAAGAACGGCACGCGGCGTAACTGGTATCAAATTTAAAGAGCCAGGCGACGAGGTCGTAGGCGCTGCGGTCATCGAAAGCAATGATCAAGAAATTTTAAGCATATCTCAAAAAGGTATCGGCAAGCGCACAACCGCTGATGAGTATCGATTGACAAATCGCGGTGGCAAAGGCGTCATCTGCATGAAGCTAACAAACAGAACAGGCGATCTTGTGGGCGTTGTGATGGTTGATGAAGAGCAAGATCTCATGGCTCTAACATCAAGCGGTAAGATGATCAGAGTCGATATGCAAAGTATCCGCAAAGCAGGACGTAACACAAGCGGCGTGATCGTCGTAAATGTAGATGGCGATGATGTTGTAAGTATCGCAAGATGCCCTAAGGCTGAAGACGGCGAGGACGAAGAAGAAGCACCAAGCGAAGATATGGGGCTTTTGGAATAAAATTTGCTATTAAATTTTAAATAAAAGCATAAAAAAGGTTGTTTATGAAGATTAAAATTTTATCTTTTGCTTTGATGATCGCTATTTTTGGCGGTTGCTCATTTAATGGCTTTATGGGCGAGCCAACTAGCACATCAAACCGCAACGTAGTCATCCAAAAGGTCGATAAAGACGATCTTAGAGAGGTGATGAAAAAAGAGAAGATGATATATGATAGCGCTCCAAGAGAGACCACTTTTAGAGCCACAGGCGAGGGCATAGCTCCGCTAAATTCGCTCTCATACGCTCAGTCTGTCACTCTTGCAAAAAGAGCGGCGATGGCTGATGCTTATTCGCAGCTTGCAGGTAAGCTTTATGGCGTAAAGATCAACGCTGAAGACACCGTAAGAGACGCGATGCTAAACGACTCATCTATCACTTCAAAGGTTCAAGGCCTTGTCAAAAACGCAAGGATCGTAAGTGAAAATTTCAAAGACGGGCTTTATAAGGTAAATATGGAGCTTAAGATAGACGAAGATAAGTGGCGAGAAGTCTTTTCTTACTAACGATACTTTTAAATTTCGCCTTTTGCCTGGAGGAGTTTATCTTCTGGGCAAAGGTCGATACGACAAATCATATCATCGCTAATGAGGAAATTTCTTTCTCAAAGGCGATGACTTTAACGCCAAACCCAAAACCAAAATTTCTTTGCCAGATAGACGCTTTTAAAGATGAAAACACCACAACTCTTGGCTTTTTAAATTTACACAAAGATGAGATATTTGACTGCTTTGCCTTAAAAAAAGTGATGATAAAAAATGAGCTTTATGTCAAAAATACACAGATCTCAAACGCTTCAAATTTGAAAATTTTACCAGTTAGATTTATGGTGGAATTTAAGCCAAAATCCGCTATCATCGGCACACTTCAATAAAAAAGAGATCAAATGAATATCGTCATAGTAGAAGATGACATCAATATGCGAAAGTCGCTTGAGATCGCACTTGGCGAGTATGAAGAGCTAAACATTAAAAGCTATAAGAGCGCAGTTGAAGCTCTAAAAAAGCTAAGCGACGACACTGATCTAATAATCACCGACATAAATATGCCAAAGATGGATGGACTTGAGTTCATTAAGGAGTTAAACGGCAAATTTGACGTCATCATAATGACTGGAAACGCCACACTTAACAAGGCGATCGAGAGCGTTAGGCTCGGCGTGAAGGACTTTTTAACCAAGCCATTTGACGTCTCAACGCTATATGAGGCGATAAAAAGGGTAGAGGCGCTAAAACAAAAAACTCCAAAAAGCATAAAAAAAGTTGAAACTAAAAGCGAAAATAACGGCTTTTTAGCCACTTCAAAGGCACTAGAAGCCACGCTAAATATCGCGCTAAAAGCTGCAAGAACTGACGCTTCAATAATGCTTAGTGGCGAAAGTGGCGTTGGCAAGGAAGTCTTTGCTAAATTTATCCACGCAAACTCACCAAGAAAAGACGCTGCATTTATCGCTTTAAACATGGCTGCTATCCCTGAAAATTTGATAGAAAGTGAGCTTTTTGGCTTTGAAAAAGGCGCCTTTACCGACGCAGCTACTACCAAAAAAGGGCAGTTTGAGCTGGCAAATGGCGGAACGCTATTTTTAGATGAGATCGGCGAGATGCCTATAAATTTACAACCAAAATTGCTTCGTGCCTTGCAGGAGCGCGAGATAACAAGACTTGGCGCTATAAAGAGCGAAAAGATAGACGTTCGCATCATCTGCGCTACAAATGCAAATTTAGAGCTTGCGATGAAAGAGGGCAGGTTTAGAGAGGATCTTTTCTACCGCCTAAACACGATCCCACTTTTCATCCCGCCACTTCGCGAGCGAAAGGATGAAATTTTGCCTATCGCGCAGGATGCTTTGGATAAATGCTGCAAAGAGTATGGCTTTGAGGCTAAAAATTTCTCAAAAGCAGCCAAAGAGGAGCTTTTGGGCTATGACTACCCAGGCAACATAAGAGAGCTCATCTCAGTCGTGCAGCGTGCAGCGATACTAAGCGAGGGCGATGAAATTTTGCCAAAAGATCTATTTTTGCAAGCAAGAAGTAAAAAATAGGTAAAAATTTAAGTTTTTGACTAGTAAAATTATGCAAATTAAGAAAATTAAAAGAAACCAAGGAGAGCAGATGAGAAAATTTAACGTAGCGGTCGTTGGTGCTACTGGAGCGGTCGGCGAAGAGCTTTTTAGAGTTATGGAGGAGGTTGATTTCCCAGTTGGTGAGCTTTTGCCACTTGCAAGTGCAAAGAGCGTTGGCATGGAGATCGAATTTAAGGGCAAACACTACAAAGTAAAAGAGCTAACCGAGAAAGTTTTTAGCGAGCACGAGATCGATATCGCATTTTTTAGCGCAGGTGGCTCAGTTTCAGAGAAATTTGCCAAATTTGCAGCCGATAGTGGCGCAGTAGTCATCGATAACACCAGCCATTTTAGGATGGATAAAGATATCCCGCTAGTCGTACCTGAGTGTAACCCAAGTGACATTGCTATGTGGAAAAACCGCGGCATCATCGCTAATCCAAACTGCTCAACCATCCAAATGGTGCAAATTTTAAAACCACTAAATGACGCTTTTGGCATCAACAGGGTCGATGTTTCTACCTATCAAGCAGCAAGTGGCGCTGGCAAAGAGGGCATGGAGGAGCTTGTTGTTCAGATGCAAAAATTCTTTGAATTTAAACTTGATGAGTGCGAGCCAAAGGTCTTTGCGCACCGCCTAGCGTTAAACGTGATCCCACACATCGACGTCTTTTTGGACAATGACTATACAAAAGAAGAGATGAAAATGGTCAATGAAACGCAAAAAATTCTTCACAAAGATATCGAAGTGAGCGCGACATGCGTGCGTGTGCCGGTGCTTAGAAGCCACTCTGAGGCGATCACTATCCACTTCGATAAGGACGTGAGCGCAGATGCGGCAAGAGAGGTTTTAAGCAAAGCTCCAAGCGTCGTCGTAGTCGATAATCCAGCTAAAAAAGAGTATCCGATGCCTACTATCTCAAGCGATACAAACGAGACTTATGTTGGCAGGATCAGGGTTGATAACTTTAGATCAAATGTGCTTCACCTTTGGTGCAGTGCCGATCAGATCCGTGTGGGAGCTGCGACAAATGCCGTCAGGATCGCACAAAAATGGATAGCGATGCAAGAGTAGTTTAAAATTTATCTTTGGCTAGAAAGGTCAAATTTCTAGCCTAAATTTATCTCGCAAGCTCGTCTAATAAATCTTGCAAAGTAACGTTTTTTAGCTCGTTTTCTAGGGCAGTTTGTGCTCTTAAAAAGTGTCCCGTCAAAAGCTCCTCTATCCTGCCACCAAGCGGGCAGGCTTTGGGCGAGTCAGAGTGAATTTTAAAGAGTTTTTCTTTGTCGTTTACTGCGTTAAAAATTTCAAGTAAATTTATATCTTTTGGCTCTTTTGCAAGGCTCACTCCACCAACTCCAGCTGCGACATTTGCGAGCCCTGCAGCCTTTAGGACGCCAAGTAGCTTTCTAACGATAACCGGGTTTGTATTTATACTGCCAGCTATAAATTCGCTAGTAACCTTCTCGTCTTCAAAAAATTTAGCACATAAAAGCGCATGTATCGCAGTTGAAAATTTAATACCAACTTGCATAAACTCCCTTAAATTTCATATTTAAACCTCTAAGTTTAGCAGGCATAAGTTTAAATTTGCCTGCTAAAACTAAACTCACGCCCTCTCGCCAACTGCGGTGAAGCGTTTTTGGATAAATTTCTTGTTTTTTAGCTCGTCTATGATCGCAAGCGCAAGGTCTGCGTAGCTTACATAGCTCTCGTTTTGCGAGTTTAGTATGAGATCGTCCCCGCCAAGCACGTATTTGTCGGTGCGAGCGCCATTTTCATCGTAGTCGGCTGCCGGACTTACATATGTCCAAAGCACGTTTGCGCTACCTTTTAGCTCAAAATATGACTCTGCCGTAGCCTTTGCCACGCCCATATATGCTGCTGGGAAGTCTGGGGTGTCCATGAGCATAGTGCCTTTGCTATCAATAAATAACGTGCCAGCGCCGCCAACTACGATGAGCCTTGTGCTAGTGCCTTCTAGTAAATTTACAAGGTGAGCGGCCACTTTTTTGTGAAGTGGGAAGGTTTCTTCGCTCCATGCTGCAAATGCGCTGATAACTGCGTCAAAGCCAGCTAGATCAGCCTTTGTAAGCCCGAAAATATCTTTATGGATAACCTTAACGCTTTCGTTTTTATACTCTTTGTTTCTAACGATCGCTGTGACGTCGTAACCTTGTTTTAGCGCTTCTTTTACTAAATTTGCACCGCTTTTGCCGTTTGCACCGATGATTGCTATTTTCATTTTTTTTTCTTTAAATTTGTCTTTAAATTTACAGCCAGCTTGGCTTTACGTCATCAACTATCACGCCGTCACTCATTGTGTATTGCTCTAGGCTACCGCGTTTTGTCTGGATACAGATCATTTTGATGCCGTTTTTGCCAGCCCTAAAGCACCTCTTACCCTCTGGATCTATGCGCACCGCGTCGCCTTTGCTTACTTTTATCACTTCGCCGTCGATGAAAAGCTCGCCATCGCCATCAGTGATGATGTAAAGCTCCTCGTTTTGCTTGTGTGCATGGACAAATGGCACGCTTGTGTTTGCTGGAAGCTCATTTATAGATACCTCACAGCCAGTTAAATTTAAAGCCTCTTTTAGCTCAACTCTTGGCTCGTTTGCGATCTTTGCAACCTGATAATTTTTCATTTTGTTCTCCTTGTTTTTTGTGTTGTAATCTTTTTATTTACAACCGATGAGCGAAGTATAATAATTTTTTGTTGTAATGTCAAGAGTTACAACAAAAATTTTATCATTTTTAAATTCTTAAGCGCCATTAAAGCACACGCAGGGCATATTTACGCAGTTTTTAGCTTGCTTAGTCTCTAGTCAGACGGCAGCAGAGCTAGCTAGGGACGTTTAAATTTATCAGTAAAAGGTGATCATTTTAGATGCAAGAGACTCACTCTCACCACTCTCACGCCGAGCATGGCGGTATGCACATTCACACGAACAATAAAAATGTTCTTAGAAATTCATTTTTTCTAATTTTCATGTTTATGATAGTTGAGGCCGTTTTTGGCTTCGTTTCAAACTCGCTTGCGCTTATTAGCGACGCATTTCACATGCTCTCAGACGCTGCGGCTCTCTTTTTGTCGCTGGTTGCTTTTAAGATCGCAGAAAAAAGGGCAAATTTACAAAAGACCTTTGGCTACAAAAGGGTCGAGATCATCGCCGCTTTTATAAATGCCATCGCTCTTATCGCACTTGCAGTCTTTGTCGTAGTCGAAGCTATCATCAGGCTTTTTAACGAGCCAGAGATCAAAGCTGAAACGATGCTATTTGTTAGCATTTTGGGGCTTGTGGTAAATTTAGTCGTGGCTATTTATATGCATAAAAGCGCTGATACAAAAGAAAATTTAAATATGAAAGGTGCTTATTTGCACGTGCTTGGCGACACGCTTGGCTCAGTTGGTGCCATCGTCGCGGCGCTTCTTGTGATGAAATTTAACTTCACGCAGGCCGATAGCATCGCAAGTATCTTTGTCTCGCTACTCATCATAAAAAGTGGCGCTAGCTTGCTAAAAGATAGCTTCAATATCCTGATCGAAGCCGTGCCGCTTAAGCTTGATACGGATGAAATTTTAGGCGTTATAAAGGGCGTAGATGGCGTTAAAATCGTGCATGACCTGCACATCTGGGCTATAAATGCTGGCACAAATGCGCTCATAGCCCACGTGGTGGTGGATGATGCGCTAAGTGTGGCTGAAATTTCAAAGATGATAAAGCACATCGAGCACGAGCTTTCTCACGCAGGCATCGGCCATGTCACGCTTCAGTTTGAGAGCGAGAGCCTTGGACATAAAGACGATCTCATCTGCGAGCTAAAAAGCGCGCATAAAGACGAGCATTTTGGGCATCATCACTAAAATTTGAGTGAAATTTGACGCAAAAGGCTTAAATTTAATGTTTCGCATAAAAAATGAATATCTAGTAGTCGTGGCTATGTGCTTGCTTGGTATTTTTATGGATATGGTTCCTCTTATCGCAGTAAATTTCGTAGTAGCCTTGATCTTCGCTCTATTTTGTATGAAAAAGGATTATATATTTATTTTGTTGTTGACGTTAAATTTTGCTCTATATTTTAACGCTATAGACACCCCTTTTGAACAGCCAGAGCTTTGGATTTATCACGTGCCAGTGCTTGCAACTGCGACATACGGGCTTAGCGCTTTAGTTTATGCTTCAGCCTTTTTAGCTTTTTTGCCGCTTCTTGCTTATCTTTATTTTTTATATTCACTTTGCGTTGTGCTCTGCGCTTTGCGTAAAAGTTTAAGAGCTAAATTTGAGCTTTAAATTTAAGCCTTGCTAGCCTAGCAAACTCATTTTTACTCAACTTTAACGATTTTTTTTATAAAATCGCCTAAAATTTAACTAGGGATTTCATGAAAAACATTAGAAACTTTAGCATCATCGCTCACATCGACCACGGCAAAAGCACGCTTGCTGATCGCCTCATTCAGGAGTGTGGCGCTGTAAGCGACCGTGAGATGAGCTCGCAAATCATGGACACGATGGACATCGAAAAAGAGCGTGGCATTACGATCAAAGCCCAATCTGTCCGCCTAAACTACGCACTAAATGGGCAAAATTTTGTTCTAAATTTGATAGACACCCCAGGACACGTTGATTTTAGCTACGAGGTGAGCCGCTCTTTGGCTAGTTGCGAGGGCGCACTACTTGTCGTGGATGCTTCTCAGGGCGTGGAGGCGCAAACCATCGCAAACGTCTATATCGCACTTGAAAATAACCTAGAGATCATCCCAGTCATCAACAAGATCGACCTGCCAGCGGCTGACCCTGCTAGGGTAAAAGACGAGATCGAGCACATCATCGGCCTTGACTGCTCAGGAGCGATCGAAGTGAGCGCAAAAACAGGCGTTGGCATAAAAGAGCTGCTTGAAGCGATCATCACGAGGATCCCTGCACCAAATGGCGACGTAAGCAAGCCTACAAAGGCGCTCATTTACGATAGTTGGTTTGACAACTACCTTGGCGCGCTTGCTCTTGTGCGCGTTTATGATGGTGAAATTTCAAAAAATGACGAAATTTTGGTCATGGGCACAGGCAAAAAACATATCGTGCTTGACCTCATGTATCCAAATCCTATAGCTCCGATCAAGACTAAAACGCTTAGCGCTGGCGAGGTCGGTATAGTCGTGCTGGGGCTTAAAAACGTTAGCGATGTGCAAGTTGGAGATACGATAACGCAGTCAAGAAATCCCCTAAAAGAGCCAGTTGGCGGCTTTGAGAGGGCTAAGCCATTTGTTTTTGCGGGACTTTATCCTATTGAAACTGATAAATTTGAAGATCTGCGTGACGCGCTGGATAAGCTTAAGCTAAATGACAGCTCCATTAGCTACGAGCCAGAGACCTCGGTCGCGCTTGGATTTGGCTTTAGGGTTGGCTTTTTAGGTCTTCTTCATATGGAGGTCGTTAAAGAGAGGCTAGAGCGTGAATTTGACCTTGATCTCATCGCCACAGCGCCGACCGTGACTTACGAAGTAATTCAAACTGATGGGGTAAATTTAAAAATTCAAAACCCAAGCCAGTTGCCACCTGTAAATAAAATAGACTCAATCCTTGAGCCATACGTGAAAGCGACTATCATCACGCCAAGCGAGTTTTTGGGCAACATCATCACGCTTTTAAACAACCGCCGCGGCATACAAACAAAGATGGACTACATCACGACTGACCGCGTTTTACTCGAGTACGATATACCGATGAATGAGATCGTGATGGACTTTTACGATAAGCTAAAGTCAAGCACCAAAGGCTATGCGAGCTTTGACTACGAGCCAAGCGACTACCGCGTGGGCGATCTAGTAAAGCTTGATGTAAAAGTGGCTGGTGAGACGGTCGATGCGCTCTCTATCATCGTGCCTGAGAGTAAGGCGCAGACAAAGGGCAGGGACTTCGTAAAGGCGATGAAAGAGATCGTGCCACGTCAGCTCTTTGAAGTGGCGATACAAGCTAGCATCGGCAACAAAATAATCGCTCGTGAAACCGTAAAATCAATGGGCAAAAACGTCACAGCTAAGTGCTACGGCGGCGACATCACGCGTAAGAGGAAGTTGCTAGAAAAGCAAAAAGAGGGTAAGAAGAGGATGAAGGCGATTGGTAAGGTGAATTTGCCGCAAGAAGCCTTTCTCTCGGTCCTAAAAATAGACTAGCGGCGTGCCGTGAGCGCTTTTGAATGAGCTTTAAATTTTCTCTCTTCGATGGACTATTTGTCCTATCTTGATCGAAAATTTATGCGCAACATCCAAAATCATCTCACGACATTATGACTTGTCTTATGCTGTTTTTATAGGTTTAAATACTAAATTTACAAAAAGGAGTGCTATGCCATTTGTGAAAATTTGCGTGACAAAAGAGAATGATAGCCCAAGTGTGGAGCAAAAAGAGAAGATGATAAGCGGAGTTACAAAACTAATAAGCGAAATTTTAGGTAGAAGCGCTCAAAATACTGTTGTCATTATCGATGAGATCGATACGAACAACTACGGCATCGCAGGCGAGAGCGTGAAAAATCTCCGCAAAAAACAAAAGGAGCAAAAGGAAGTGAAATGCTAAGAGCGACATTATTAGCAGTTTTTGCAGCCATCTTTCTAACTGGCTGTGTGGCAAAAGCTAGCCTTTGTCTATCGTGCGAGGGCATAGACGGCGTGCAAAGTGCGAGCATAAGCAGCCAAGATAATACCTATTTTGAAGAGGTTATGAGGATCCCAGCTGACTGCAGCGCTTGCAAGGGCAGGGGCGATGGCGTCTTTATAAATGGCGTCAAGTATAGAAGTGACGTGGCGATAAATTGCTGCTTAGAAAAAAATATGATCGACATAAATGTCGGGCTAAAGAAGGTCTATTTTCATAGGATCGTGGATGCTAGAAGCAGCGCAAGGTCTATTTATTACACAAGAGAAGATGGTAGCGGCGTAGTCTTTAACTCAAACCCACGCCTTGAAGTGCTCTTTTATATGTTTTTAAAACGTGAGCTAAATTCGCGTGGCATCGTGGTCGTGGATACGCAAACATCGCCTTATACATATAGACTTGATTTTAGATTTGACGAGCTTAGAGGCACTTACTCAAGAAGCTCTGAAATTTTAAACGGACATCTATATGGCGAGCTTGTGCTTTCAGATATAAATTTCAAAAAACGAATTCCTATCTCGACTAGACACCACGTGGAGGAGCTTGAGGCGTCAAAAAGTGGTCAGTTTGACTTCTTTATCGCGCTTTTAGTCAAGCAAGCTGCCATAAAAGTGGCTGATGAGATCACTAAACTTTGAAAGGAAAAATATGAGTAAATTTAAATTTCTAGCTATCTTTGGACTTTTTGTCCTATTTTTGAGCGGTTGTGCGCCTACTCAGACAGTAGTTGCATTTGATCCTTACAAAACTGCTGCAAGTCAGCAAGCTAACGGCCTTGAAGTATATATAAGCGCGGTGCATGATAGTCGCAAAAACAAAAGCACTATCGCAACTATAACCGATGGCAGAGGCACTGTAAAAGAGTATGTCGTGCTTCAAAACGATCTCGCGACTTATTTTAGCGACTCCCTTAAAAGAGAGCTTGCAGCACGTGGCGCAAATGTAAATGGTATGGGTGGCGTTGTGGTTGAAGTTTTCATAAACGAATTTGAAGCAAATATGAGCGGATATAACAGCGACAACACAAGAGGTAAGATAAAGATCACTCTTAAAATTCAAAAAGGCGATCAAAGCATCATCAAAAATATCTCAAACAATCAAACCAAATTTGAGCTAGTTCGCACTGGCGGAGCATTTAAGCCATTCTTAACAGACATCATCAACGACGCCGTTAAACGCTCTGCGATCGCTATCTTAAATAGCTGATGTTTTGTGCGTTTTGCAAGAGCTTTACGCTAAAGACATTTTGTAAAACCTGCTCGCAAATTTTAAGTGAGCCAAGCCCTGTAGTAAGAGAGCTAGAGGGCTTTAAAATTTATAGCTTCTATGGCTACTCTGAGATCAAAGAGCTCATCCACTCAAAGCACCAAATGCACGGACTTTTTATATATAAAAATTTAGCCAAATTTGCATTTAAGAAATTTGCTGAAAATTTTAACTTTCCAGAGCAAATTTACGCCCTGCCGATAGATGATAGAGTGCATAATGGCTACTCTCACACAGCTATTTTGGCAAATGAACTTCGTGCTAAAAACCTTAAACCCATCTTTCACGCCCTGCATGCGACAAGCAGTGTCAGTTATAGCGGCAAGGATCTTAAATTTAGACAAAACAATCCAAGAAATTTTAAAATTTTAAAAAAGATCACGGCGCCAGTTATCTTGATAGATGACATCGTAACCACTGGCACAACGATACTAGAAGCTAGAGATACGCTTCAAAAAGCAGGCGTTGATGTACTTTTTGCACTTGTTTTGGCAGATGCTAGAAACTAAGCTTTATATGAAATTTAGCTTGAAATTTCACACCTAAATAATTGTAAATAGCTATTAATCATAAAAAAATTTGCCGATATAAACATAAAATTTTACACAAAGGGATTTTGTTTATGAAAAAAGCAGCAAACAAGATAGCACTCATCATCGTAGTGCTTTTAGTTGTCTCGCTTGGCGTGTTTTCAACGGTGAATTACACAAATACCAAGGAGAGGATTTATGATCTAGCAAAGGAGTCTAAGACTTCATCTTCAAAAGTTTTGCAGTTTTATATGAATGCATTTTTTGAAGATAAGCTTGCAGCCGTTCAAAATTTTGCTAGTTACATCGAGGCGCATCCGCAAATCTTAGATGACAAAGAGGCTTTGGAAAAAGTGCTAATGGATGCAGCGCAGGTTACTGATTTTTCTGAGTTTTACTTTGGTTATGCGGCTGATGGTGCTGTTTATAACGCTGTGCTTGATGGCAAAGATCGTAAATTTATGGTTTTTGATCAGAGAAAAAACTATGATGCAAGGGTTAAGGGCTGGTACAAGGACGCTGTTGCAAAAGAGGGCATCATTTTTTCAGCTCCATACACAAGCTCAGCTGGTGGCTTAAATTTAACTATTGCTAAAAAGGTAGTCGTTGGTGGTAAGGTTGTTGGTGTCTTTGGCGTGGATATGGGTATAGATAAGCTTGATAATGGGCTTAATAAGATAAAACCAACTCCAAGTAGCGCAATAGCTTTATTGGATCTAGAGCATAAAAAAATAATTCATTTCGTTCATAAGGATCTTATTTTATCTGATGCTAGCGAAGCTATGAAGATCATTGATGACTACTCAAATGAGTATAAGAAAAATGGCGATAAAACATTTACTTATAATCTTAGAGGCGCAGAGAGACTTCTTGTTTGCGAGCTTTATGATCAAGCAAACTGGCTTGTATGCTCTGCAAACTCATGGACAGACTATGACGAGAGCTTAAATAAGACATTTATTTCACAAATCATCTCATCAATAGTATTTATAGTAGTCATTGTCGCACTTCTTTTATTTGTAGTTAGCAGATCACTTAAGCCACTCTCAAAGATATCTGATTCGCTTATTTCGTTCTTTAAATTCCTAAACTACGAGATCAAAGAGCCTATCAAGTCAAATATCGTTTCAAAAGATGAATTTGGCGTTATGTCTTCTCTCATAAATGAAAACATCCAAAAGATCCAAACAGCTAAAGAAAAAGAA